>CAYMAH010000001.1:0-31330 GCA_964388435.1 Microcaldota archaeon
CCTATCCGAACTCCACTTCTGTAAACTATTCGGTTGCGCAGCTTCAAGGCCAGCTCGGCGGGAATCCGGCTGTTTCGGGTTCTACGAGCGACACTTTTTACAGTGGTTTCGGAACCACGTATTATACTGTTGTTGATTTAGTGAACCCGGTGAACGCCACCACCAATCTTACCTCGTGGCAGATCTACGCTGCGACAAGCGGAAGCGTTGCGTTGAGGGTGTTCAGGGTTGACGGGGGCAATCTTGATTATGTTGGGGGGAGTGGTTATCAAAGCGTTTCTGCCGGTTATAACAATTTTTCAACAAACATTAAGGTTAAGAAGGGAGATTTGGTGGGTTTTGCTGTTAAAATACCTTTCTTATCAAGCTTTTCGGTCAGCGCCAATTCTCGCGCGAACGGTTTGGAGTATCAGACAGGAGATGTTCAATCGTCCACTCTCAAGTCTGGCTGGACCGCGGATAACTACCAGATGAGTTTTTCGGTTTTTGGTTTGAATGGCTCTTATGTTTCGTCCTTCAATCAGACTGTTCAGCCTGGAATTTATAATGTTACTTATATTGCAAGCAACGATCTTAATCTTTTCAGCTCGAGTCAAACGTATTTCATAATCTATATTCCGTTGAACGCCAACCTCTCGCTTTTCACTCAGGAGGACTTCAACTCTCCGCTTAGGACCGGAATTTACTTCAATAATAATTCAACGTTTTTCGCGAATTATACCAACATTTCTTCCGGGGCTCCGTTTAATCAAAGTGTTTGCACGGCTTTTTTCAACGATTCAACGGTGCTTTCGATGATGTTGAACTCGTCGCTTCAGGTTTACACGGTAAACCGGAATTTTTCAAATCCCGGAAGCTATTCTTGGAATGTTTTCTGTTATCAGTTTCCATACGGGACGGCGAGCCAGAATGATGTTTTTGACGTGCACAATCCGGCGGTGTCGACTGATAAGAGTTTTTACAGGAACTGTGGAACGGTTTATTATCAGATTAATACCTATAATTCTCAGGGCGCGCCCATAAACACCAACCTGAACATTTCGATTCTGAACAATTCAAACTCTTCGCTTCAGCAGTTGAGCGTTTCAACGACAAATAATAATTATCAGGGTTATTATCTTCTTCCTCCGAACGCTTCGAGCGGCGACTGGTGGGTGAACGCTCAAACGTGTGTTAACGTTTTTCAGCCTTTCATGGTTCAAACTTACAACACGGACCCGTGGAAGTTGAGTTTGAGTTTCAATCCTGACAAGATTCATTATTCAACGTCCGATGTTTTCACTGCAACGATATTCGCGTTGAATTTGAACGGGGAGGGTATTACGGGGTTGACTTCTTCAAATCTCAGCGTTGCGGTTGACTCTTCAGTCAATCCTTTCACAGAGGTTGGAAATGGTTATTATCAGACGAGCGTGAACGCTGCTGTTCTGAGTGTTGGAGAGCATGTTTTGAGTGTTAACACAAAAACTTTTGGGGTTAATGTCAGCGTTTCAAAAAGTTTCTATGTGGGTTGAACTTGAATATGAAAGCTCAGGTTTCTGTTGAATTCGCTGGGATAATTGCAATGATTTTGCTTGTGGTTTTGTCAATGCAGTTGTATTTTTATTATCTGGTCCAGCAGGGTGTGGCTATTCAGAATTCTTACAATGCTAAAATTATAGGGGGGGAGGTTTTTTCGTATTTCAGCTTGGCGTTTATCACCAACGGTTATAATTCTTCTTTTTTAATTCCTCAAACGGTTGGGGCGAGCATGGTGAATGTTTCCGTCGAGCCGGGATTGCTTGTGGTGAGCGCTGGCAATTCCACGGTTGTGTATTCTTTGAGTGAAAATGTTGAGTTGAACTCTTCGGGCTTTTTGATTTCCCCTCCTTTTTATTTAGGTTCCGGAAGTCATTTTATTTCAAGTTTTAACGGGGTGGTTGTGGTTGAATAGGATTAAATTTTTGAAGGGGCAGATTGTTTCTTCAGATTTTATTATTGGTTTTATTATTTTCACTTCGCTTTTCATTTTTTTTCAGATTGAATGGGGGAGTGTGAATGGTTCAAACCCGTTTAGTCAGGCCAGCGCTGCGAATCTTGCTTTGGACCGGCTTCTTGAAACCCCGGGAGTCCCGTTGAATTGGGAGTTGAATTCTTCAAATGCTTCGAGCATTGGAATTGTTTTAACCCCTGACGTGATTTCCGATTCTAAGCTTGAGGCTTTCCTTTCAGTTTGCAATTCTTCCTACGATTCAGCAAGGAGTTTGATTGGGCTTGGAGGGTATGATTTTGAGTTTCAGATTTCGAATCAGCTTGAAAGCAAGGGTTGCGGTCCGATTCCAAAGACTTCGAGTATAACTTATTTAAGCGAGAGCGTTCTATGGGATTCAAATGTTTCAACTGTCAGATTGGTGGTGTGGCCTTGAAGGGTTTTTTCTTTTCGATTGACGCGCTAATCGCGGTGGGAGTGGCTTTAAGCTTCGTGGCTTTGATAAGCGCTTCAACTCCTTCCACCCAGCAGTTCAACGAGTATTATTTGTTCAGAACCGCTCAGTCTGGTTTGGCTGTGATGGACGCTGATGGGACTTTCTCGGTTATATTGAATATGACTCCTTTTCAGGCAAAGCCTTATCTTGATATTCAGCTCAGGCAGCTTCTTCCTCAGAATGTTGATGGCAGGGTGGAGGTTGATGTTTATTCCTGTAGCGACGGCAATTGTGATAATTTCACTTTGGACAACAGGCTTTTCGGCCAGCAGATTTTAAGCACCACGGGTAATAAAGTTTCAGTGGCTCAGAGGGTTTTCAGTTATCCCGGTGGTTCGTGGCAGAACAGTTATTTTGAAGTTGCCACGATTCAAACGTGGTTTGACAATGGTGGTTTCAGTTGAAGAAGGGGGTTATTTTTACTTTGCTGACTTTCATGCTCTTTCTTTTTCTGTTCGAGTTGGTGGTGTCGCTCTCGCATTCTGGAGCTTCGATTATAATTCCGCAGGAAATAAACAAGAGGATTGATAATGTTTTTTTTAACGTTGCCGAGAACATTCCGAGCGTTGTTCAGGTAAACATAACAAAAAATCAAAATAACCTTACCATTTCAGACGTTCTTCCACCCTCTATAAATGTTTCGTCTTCTCTTCAGGCTTTTCAGAATTTCATTAATTTTTCAATTCCAGAGGATTTGAACATTTCCTTTTTAAGCCCGTCAATGCAGCCAGTCTCAATTACGAGCTTAAACCCGCCTTTTCAGATTCTTCCCTTCAACGTTAACTATACCTACCCTTCAAACAATTGGGGCAAAACGCAGCAACTGGTTTACTGCCCGGACACTTCAACGTGCGGCAATTTTTCAATTCATTTAAGTTACATTATCAATCAAACGTTTCAGTGCAACCCTCAAAACGCGAGTAATTGCACCGGAGTTAATTCTGACGGTTCTAATGAGTTCAGTTGGAACCCGCAGCCGGACAATTGCGCTGGAGGGCCTCCTTGCATCAATTTCACTTTTAGCATAACCGACAATCAGGGTCATACTTATTCCTGTTTTAATAATTCTGCCGGAATAGTACCCTGCCCTTTTTACGCTACAAGCCTCTCCGGAAACGCTGCCACGCTTCAAATATCTATTTTACAGTCGAGCGTTTGCAAGTTCAAGTTTACTCTTGGAGGCAATATAGCAAACGGGCCTTTGCTTCAGATGAGAATGCTTGACAATAATAACAACACGTGCGGGTTGATTTTCTCAAACACCACTTTTTCTTTTAACACTTCGAGTTTTTACGTTTCGCTTCCAACTTATTTGAGAGTTTTGGATTTGGGTTCAAACACTTCAAAAACGGATTTTATTTTCAAGTGATTTTAAAAATGAAGAGTCAGGCTGCAACAGAAAATCTCGTTCTCTACGCTTTTGTGTTTGCGGTGCTTGTCATAGTTTTGATTGTTATTTACAGCAGTTACCCAGTAAAGTGGTGCTCTTCAAACCAGAAGCTTGCCAGCGGCTTCTCTCAGTTTAAAATTCTTGATTTTATTCTCACGGGTTCCGATTCAAGCAGCGCCAACCAGTTTTACGTGGTTTTGCAGCCTAAGACAAACTTTGCCGCAAACGTTACGGGGGTGGAGCTTTCAATTGGAGGGGTTTTGTGTGGAAATGCTTCAATTCCATCAAATCTCAGTCTTTCGACTTCTAATTTAACCGTGCTTACTCTTGGAGGCAATTTTACTTCAAAATGCCGGCAGCCCGATGGAGGGTGTTACACCGCTTCTCTTGAAATTGACTATAGCTTAAATGGAGTTAAACTTTCAGACAACGGGGTTTTAAACGGGGTTTACGAGGGCATGCTGGCTTCTTTTGTCCAACTTCCTTGGTATGGCACCAATTATTCCAACAATTCGGGGTGGAGTTACTTGACCGAAGAGAACAACAATCCAATAGGCTCTTTTCAGGGAAAATGCCCGGCAACACCGCCGTTATTTTCAAATAATTTTTCAATAATCAATTCAAGCAACAATTACTTGATTTGGACAATACCGCAAGGCTGTAGCAACACGAGTGCCTTAACGGGCAATGGATTCAACTCAACTTACTGCAATCAGACTCTTGTTCAGGATAATGATATTCCCTATCTTGCTCACGGGTGGCTTTTCTCCCAGGTTTATGTCAGCTCGATTTTTTCAAATCACACTCTTTACCTTGGCGGGGAGGGAACTTACAACAATTCAGGCACTCTTGAGCCTGATTATATTTGCGTTAATGATAATTTTTATTTTTATGTCAACGGTTATTTGATTTATATGGGAGGGACGAGCGGAACGATAAATCAGAGTCTTTACAGAACTTGTTTGGGTTGTAGTTTAAGCGACGGGTGGTGCATTCCGCCGGTGGCTTTGAGCAATACAGTTGCTTTCAACTTCAACCAGAATAATCAAATCGCGGTTTTGCTCGAGGATTACTGCAACGGGGGAGGGGTTAAAATCTTCAACATGTTTTTCGCCTGATTTTATTAACATGTTAAGTTTCACTCATGCTCTGCAAGAAACCGCAATTCCAATTTTTTTGGAAGGCGTTCGGTTTTTTTTTACAATGAGCATGCAACGATTCTCCCCCTGTGCATTGAAAAATATTTTGAAATCGCTTCAAGCGAACTTGGAAGTTTTATTTCATTCGATGGGAGGGTGTTAAAAGTTTTCTTCTTCCGTTTAAGCATATTTTTAAGGATAAATCGTTTAAAACCGGCTTTTCTCATACAAAGGAAAGTGTTTTAAAATTTTCTTTTTAAACTCTTATCAAGCTTTTTCTATCAAAATGGATTAGAAAGCTCAAAGGAGGCGATTGTTGATGAAAACCAAGATAGTGCAGTTAGAGCTAAAAGACAGAGACAAACTCTCAAAACAAGTGGATGAGGCGGCTCAGATAATAAAAAAGGGAGGCATTGTGGCAATGCCCAGCGAAACATGTTATGCATTAGCGGTTGACGCGAGCAACAAGGAAGCGGTTGAAAGACTCTTCAAGATTAAGGAAAGGCCGAAAGACAAGCCCGTTCCGGTGGTAGCGGCTGACGTTAGAATGATAAAGGACTACGCGGTTTTGAATGAAATCGGGGAGAATATAGTGAAGAATTTCATGCCCGGCCCGGTTACGATGGTGCTTGAGAAAAAAACAACAACTCCGGATATTCTTTCAATCGATGGCGTTGCCATAAGGATTGCGGGGCACCCGTTTGCAAGGTATGTTTCTCAGGAAAGCGAACTGCCTTTAACGGCCACAAGCGCGAATATTTCTGGCGAAGACCCTATTTACAATTCAGACGCGCTTGTGAGGAATTTCTCGGGAAAGGTCGATATGATAGTGATTGCGGGAAATCTTCCGCCGATAATCCCCTCAACAATGGTTGACGTTAGAAAAAACCCTCCAGTTCTTTTAAGGCAGGGGCCGGTTTCGTTTTCTGAGATAGCATCTCAGTTGAAAAGGGCTGGTCTTGTAAGATAGGTGGTTATTTTGAAGCTTGTCGGAGAGGGGGCTGAAGCTAGAATATACGAGTCAAGGTTTTTGGGAGAAAAAGTGCTGGTTAAAAAGAGAATCGAAAAAAACTACAGGGTAAAAGAGCTTGATGATAAGATAAGAAGGGATAGAACTAAAAAAGAGGCTAGGATACTTTCAAGCTTGTTCATTTCAGGCGTCAACTGTCCGGAGCTTAGGTTCTGCGATGCTGATGATTTCTCTGTTTTTTTCACGTTTATAGGGGGAAGGCTTGCAAGAAGCTTAAAGCTTGAAAGGGATTTTTTCAAAAAAGCCGGAAAACAATTGGCTTTGATGCATGAAAGTGGCGTGGTGCATGGAGATTTCACCACTTCCAATCTCATTGTTTCAAAAGGAAATGTTTATGTGATAGATTTTGGACTGAGCGATTTTTCAAGCGTTCTTGAAGAGCAGGCTACCGATCTTCTGCTTTTCAAGAAGAGCGTTGACGCCGGGGATTTCAAGGCATTCGCCGGCGCGTATTCTAAAATTAAAAAAAACGCTTCAAGCGTCGTTAAAAAAATGAACGAAATCGAAAAAAGAGGAAGGTACGTGGTAAGGAAAATGGTTTAGAGCTTGCCTTCCCTTCTCTTTGTCTTTCTCTTCATTCTCCTTCTTTTTTTTCTAATCCACTTCCAGCGCATCTGGCCCTTCTTCTTCCATTTTCTAGGTCTGGATCCCACTTGATAAATCACTTTTTTTTGAAAATATTTTTTTTAAAAAACTTCAATTGACAGATTTGAATCATAATCAAATCGAATTCGTGCTTGTAAATTAAACTATTAAGTTTTTTAACCTTATCGCCGATTTTTTGAACGGCGAATCAAAATCAAAGCCGATTTAAAAATCTCGCCGCAACGGGGTTTTTTTACTTTTAATTGGAAAAAAAACACCCGCGATAAATAACGTTTAATCGTAGTTAAATATGATTTAAATGCGCAAACTACAAATATTAGAATATAAATTCTTAAAGGCATGAGTAATAGGGAACTCGAAAATAAAATTAAAGTCGTGGCAAAAAAAGAAGCAATAGGCATTCTTTATTCTTTGAAGGAATCTCCAAAGTCCTTCACGCAGATTTCCGGCAACATGGACACGAAGTCAAAAAGGCTTAAGGAATTGATTAAGCACTCGCTTGTAAAAACTCTTGTCATGGATGGAAAAAGAAGGAAGATTGGATATTCGATAACAGAAAAGGGGATTGTTATTTTAAGCGATGTTGAAAATCTCGGCAGGCATTTGGACTGAAAAGTTATAGCCATTCCATATGCGACGCGGTTAGAGAATAACTTTGTCGTTTGATATTATTTTGACCTTAAAGCCTTCGGCGCATTTTCTCCTGACTTTTTCAATTGTTTTTTTATAGGGGGGGTAAAATTCAGAAAGCTTGGAAGTTGAATTGCCGTCAAATATTTTAGGGTCAACATACCTGAACTTGGCTTTTAGAATTATTCCCTTGGATGAATCAACCACTTTGTAGTTTTTTTCACGCAACGCTTTGAGAAGATTTTTTGCAAACCCGTCTTTTGAGTTTTCTATTTTTTTTATCAACTCGAAATCGACTCCATGAATAACGTCTTTTCTCGTTATTATTTTATTGTCCAGAGCGCTTTTGAGGGCGGTCGTCAGCATTTTAACATTTATCATGTCCCGTTTGGAGGAGTAGAATTTTGTTTGAAGATAAAAATATTTTTTCGCGTAAAGCAACGCGTGTCTTTCGGAGTCGAATACAAACTCGCCTTTGTGAATGGTTAAATGCTTTACTATTGAACTGATTTTGAAATTCAGGTGATGCAAGTCTCTCAGTGAGTAGTCGAGCCTATCGGCGCATAAGTCAGGCGCTTTGGTTTCAAGCAATTTAAACAATTCGGGATTTCCGATTCTCTCCGGCTTTAGGCAGTGTTTTTTCAATATTTTTTTTATCTCCACGCTGTTCACTCGTTTAAGGTGAAGCGAGTCTTGAAAGCCTTGAACTTCATAATCTCCGAACAGCATGTCGGAGCTGTGAGAGAAGGCGGTGTGCGAAACGTCGTGAAGAAGGCCTGCGGCCTGCTCTTCGACGCCCGCCCCGAATTTTCTCAATAAAAGCATAACTCCTACTGAGTGTTCGAATCTTGAATAGTAAAGTTTAATGCCTTTGTGCTTTAACGTTCCCTGGTGTGAAATCTTTTTGAGTCTCTGCAATGGCTTTGATTTTAGAAGTTCAAGAAGAACCGGCTCGTTTACGTTGAAAACTCCGTAAATGCTTTTGATTTTCATTTTTTTCTTTTCACATTTGGTTAGATTAGTTTTTTCTCCTTAAAGCTAAAATAACCATCCCCTATTATCACGTGGTCTATCAGTTGTATTCCGACGATGTCGCAGGCGTTTAAGAGAGTTTTTGTTGCTTTTATGTCTTCGAGGCTTGGCGTTGGATCTCCCGAAGGGTGGTTGTGGGCTATTATCACTCCAACCGCATTGGAGTTTATGGCGTTTTTTATTATTTCCCTTGGGTTGATTAGGCTTATTGTGAGCGTTCCGGTTGAAATGGTTTTCATTGACAGTATTTTGTTTCTTGAGTTGAGATAGATTCCTCTTGTTTGCTCGATTTCAAGCGGTTTCATGTCTTCAAGCGCTTGGAACGCTTCCCTGGCGTTGTTTATAAAGCCATTGTTTTTTGTTTTTATTCTGGCGTTCAGTTCGAAAACAGCCAGTATTCTCGCGGCCTTCATTTTTTTAACTCCCTTTATTTTTTCAAGTTGCTCCATTGAAGCGCTTTGAAGTTTTTCAAGAGGGTATTCCGATAAAATTTTAGCCGACAATTCAAGGACGTTGGAGTTTTTTGTTCCGCTGTTAAGCAAGACTGCCAGAAGCTCTACGGTGCTCAACGCTTTCACTCCCTGGTTTTCGATTCTTTCAACCGGCCTGTCGTTTTCAGAAATTATTGATTTTAGCTTCATTTTTCATCTTTTCGTACTGTTCAACGGTTTTAATTCCCTTGTTCCATAATCTTCTCGCTCTTACTCTTCCCACTCCTCTTATTGAGCACAAGTCTATCAGCTCTTCCTTCACGCCATACTTCATTCTCACCGCCATTCTTCTTGCTTGCCCGACCGTGCCTGTTTTGTTTTGGATGAGGGAAAGTTCTGCGAGGCAATAAAACAACCACTCGGCTATTCTTGTTGTTGAAAAAACGTTTCCTGGCGCGAGGTTGAATTCTTCAAGAAGCGATTTTTCAGAGTACTCGTTAATCCAGGCGTTTAATGCCCTTGAAGTTTTGTATTTTTCAACAGCGTAGACCTCTTCGGGAAAGAAACTCCACGCTTCTTCCAGACTTTCGCCTTTTTTTGAGTATAAAAGGGGCATTAAGCCAGAATTGACGATTAATATTATGTAGTCAAACAAGCCGCTCCCATCAAAGGCAAGAAACTGCCTTGCGGTTAGCGGGTCAAGGTAGAGCTCGCTCGTCCTCTTTCCTATTTTTGTTGCCTTGAAGTTTTCTGTGATGAAGCCCCAGAGTTGAAGAAGGTAGACGACGTTTTCTATTTTTCTTTTTATTCCCTCGATATCTCCATAGTTTACCGCATAGAAGGTGTTTTCGAAAAAATTATTCAATTCGTCCAAGCTTTTGGCATCGCCCGAGGCTATCAAAGACAGAATGTGCGTTCTCAGGGATTTTTCAGAGGAGAGTTTGGAAAAAATATTTTCCAGCTTCCCGCTTAAATATTTTGATTCAACGATTCTCTCGTCTTTTTCAGAGCACATTATCACCACTCTTCCCTCCTTGTCGTATTGTGGTCTTCCCGCCCTTCCGCTCATTTGCGACACTTCCAAAGCGGGAATGAAACTCGATCCCATTCCGTTGAATCTTCTTATTTCCTTTACAATTACCCAGCTTGCGGGGTAGTCTATTCCCATTGCAAGGGTTGTTGTACAAGCAATGACTTTCAGGCATCTTTTCTCCTTGAACCCCTGTTCTATGAGTTTTAGTTTTTTTCTTTCAAGGCCGGCATGGTGGAACGCCACTCCTTTTTTTAAAGCTTCGGATATTTTTCTGCATTGCGAAGTGGGGGTGGGAAGCGTTTTCAGGGATTTTTCCGACAATTCCATGCAGTCGAGTTTCTCCTGTTCTGTGAGAAAACTGTCAATATTCAATTTTTGGGCTATGCTTTCAGCGTTTTTTCTCGAGGAGACGAAAACAAGAATCTGGTTTTTGGGGTTTGACTTTAAAATCTCTCTTGCCAATCCTTCGGCATCGTCGTATTCCATGGAAAAATCTCCGAAGTCAACTCTTCCCTCCACTCCGGCTCTTTTCAAAAGTTTGGTTGGTCGGTAATCGCTTTCAAATAACTCTCCGTTAATCCAGCTTGCTATTTCAAAGCCGTTGGGTATCGTGGCGCTTAAAGCCAGTATTTTGCACCCGCTTCTTTTTAATTTCGTGACGACCATTTCAAGCGCGGCTCCTCTTTCATCATCGTCTATCAGGTGCACTTCGTCGACAACGACAAGGCCTATTGACTTTGTTTGAATACCGTGTCTTAGGAGAGAGTCCATTTTCTCGCTGGTTGCTATCAAAACATCGTAGGCTTGGACTGTAAAGGGGTTTGAATCATAATCGCCGGTGCTTACCCCGACGGTCATTCCAAACAACGCGAGTTTTTCTGAAAAGCTCTTGAATTTTTCCTCTGCAAGGGCTTTAAGCGGGACTATGTAAATTGATTTTTTCTTCTCTTCAAGAAAATTTTTAATCATTGCCACTTCAGCCAGAAGCGTTTTTCCGGAGGCTGTTGGAGAGCTTACCACTACCCTGGGTTTTTCGTGGAAGTTGCCTTCAAAAAAGTTCTTCTGCATTGGGTTGGGAGCGATGTTTAATTTTTCAATTATGTATTCAAGCATGGATAAGCTTGAAATTACGGGATTTAAAAGCTTAACCACCCCTCGTTTCCGGCGTTTCCGGCGTTGAGGTTTTACTTTATTTTTTTTGAAGTGTCTTTGTTTATAATAATCGGTTTAATAGCCTTTATTTCGGTCTTGTGGTAAGGGGGGGTGTTGGGAATTGGGTTTCGCGGAAATAGTGAAGTTGAAAAATTTAAATATGTTTGGTGAAATATTCAGTAACCGCTTTTTATGACCCTTGTAAATACTTGTTTTAGTGATTGTTGTAACCCGCGTTAACCAAACGAAAAAAATAAAAGCGTTTAATTGATTAAATTTCACACTGCAGTTGTGGTCTAGCGGTATGATTCCAACCTTTAATGGGGAGTAAGCCTTCCAAGCTGGATGTCCGGGTTCGACTCCCGGCGACTGCAATTTTTAGATTATTGTTTTCTTTACCTGCTTTTTGTCGTATATCTTGCTTTTGCTTATTAGATTTTCAATGTGGCTTTCCTCCAAGTTTAAAAGGGTTCTCGCGAGCTCCAACCCTCCTATTATTTCGGGAACCACTATTAATTCAGCTCCGGCTCTGTGGAGTTTGCTTATAGCTCCTTCGGTGAACGCTCTTGTTGAAATTGTAATGTTTGGGTTTAACTCTTTGACTGTGAGAGTCATGAAAACATTGTTGGAGTCGGTTCCGAGGGAGGCTACGAAGCCTTTTGCCTTTTCAATCCCCGCTTTTTTTAGAATTTCCTGTTCCAAAGCGTCGCCTTCTATTGCTTTGATTCCCTGAGTACCGAGTTTTTCCACTATTTTCTGGTTTAGGTCGATTACAACGTATGGAACTCCCTGGTTTTGAAACACCTCGGCGACTGTTTTTCCAAGAGACCCGTATCCAGCTATTATGTAGTGGTCCTTCATTTTCATTATTTCAGATTCCATTCTTTTTTTACCACCTTCCATGAACGCCTTCAGCGCCATTGTGGCTATGAAAGCCAACGCGCCCCACGTTCCTATTATCGTGGTCAGGCTTGATATTTTTGTTAAAATTCCATAGCTGTTATCGCAGTGCGCGAATGTTAAATTGCATAAAGTATTGTACATTGCATTATAAAAAGAGTAGTGCTCTTCAAACATGAAGGTTAGGGTGGCGAATAGAACCAAGTCGACAAGGGCTATTATTAGGATTACTTTTCTGTCTGCTAATTTCAGCTTGATTTTTTTCCAGTTAATTTTCCAGTTCATTTTAAATTCCATTTGATAGCCCCGAGCGGATTCGAACCGCTGTCAACAGGTCCAGAGCCTGCTATCCTTAGCTTCTCTTTTTTTTGATTTAGCCGCTAGACGACGGGGCTTCTTGTTTTTTTTATCTTCTTGTTGGTTTTTAATATTTTTCATTAATTGCGTTTTACGTTTTTTTTTAAAAAATGCCGATGGAAAGTGTTTTAAATATTAAAAACTTTTTTATACTCATGAAATTCTCTATTTTCTACTCCGGCAAGGAGGGTTTTATAAGCTTTGAAGGGGATGACGTGAGGGTTTTTATCAATGAAAAAAATCGGGTTTTCAAGAAAACATCGGTTGATCATGTTTCGAAGATTTCAAGCCTTCCCCTGGACAGGGTGAGCGCGTCGATTGTTTTTTACGATATGTTCGGGGAGAGGAATGAAGTGAATTTTGACATTCACAGCAATGATTTCAAAAGCTTGGAGAAAAAACTATTGTGAATTTTAAAGGTGGGTTTTGAAATGTTAAAGTGGTTGATGGTTCTCGGTATTGTGGTGGTTTTGGTTTCTTCAGTCAGTTTTTCAATCAAGGCGCCTGCTGTCGACTCTTCGGGAAACGGGGTTATTTCGATTATAACGGTTAAAGTGGTTAATGGAAGCGGAATGGTTTTCACTGATATTGGAAGTTCTCTTGTAAACACCGACACTGAAAATTCAATGAAGACTGCCGCTGAGGTGGGGGCGAGTTTCGCCGGCGTTAGCTTCGATGATTATAATTATTACTTCAGTGTTGACGCAAACGCTTCTGAGATTGACGGGCCTTCGGCCGGCCTTGCTTTCACTCTTGGAACGATACAGGATTTTTTTGCAATTGAGAACAGTTCAAAGGTTTTAAGAAGCGATTTCACGGTGACCGGAACAATCAACGGTGATGGGAGCGTGGGCGTGGTGGGAGGCGTAAGCGAGAAGGTGGCGGCTGCGAGCGGGAATGTCAATTTGATGCTTATTCCCTCGGGCCAGAGCCTTCTTGACGGGGTTGACTACGCCGCGCTTGGAAGTGGTTTAAGCAGGCCTATTCAGGTGGTTGAGGTCGCGAATGTCAGCCAGGCCGTGAATTTTCTTTTAACTCCTACAAACAGCGTCTTGAAGGGTGTTCCTTCCCATACTTTAACTGTTTTAAATCCAGTTCCTTTCAATTATTCCAATTCAACTCTTCCCATGAAGCGGGTGGCTCTTCTTCAGATTCAAAGCGCTGAAAACGATTTGAACCTGCTTGCGTTGAACTCTTCAAACAAAGCCGATGTTGCGATGATAAATCGTACTTTGCTTCAGGCGGTTAATTACACTGATGAGGGTTATTTTTACACCGCGGCTAACACTGCTTTTCTCGTTGAAAATAATATAGATTCAATGCTTTTAGGCAACGTGAGCTCTTCTGATTTTCAAAGCATAATGAGAGGGCTTTTTAGCAATATGAGTGGTTTTAATTTCACTTCGATGAATTCAAACAATTTTGAATGGGTGGCCGGGGCGGAGTTGAGGTATTTCTGGGCTTTGGAGGAGTTGAATCAAATTAACAGTTCTTTTTCGGTTTTGCCCACTCCTTCTTATTTTACAAGTGATTTTGTCACCGCCAAAAACTGGTTTGAGGCTGCCGTTGACTTGAACGGCCTGGCTTCGGGCATTTCAGGTTCAAGCGTTAATGATTTTAATGTCAGAAGTTATGCTTTAAAAGTTTTGAATGAAAGTTCGGCTTTTGAAAATTCAAGTAGTGATTCTTTTTTCCATTACGCCAGTGCTTTGGCGGAATTTAACGCCGGCGATTACACTGCTTCGAGCATGGATTCCATGTTTGTTTTTGCTTACTCAAACAACAGTTTGAACTTCACTTCTATTTACCCGAGTGTTTGGGCCGAGGTTTACCGGGCTCAGGGTTTTTACAACGAACAATTTTATAATCTCACAAAGAGTCAGAGCAGCGAGAGTAACCACGTTTTTCTTAAATTATTATCTAATCTTTTAAGCGGAAATGCGGGTTTGGTTTTTCAAAGCTTTTCAACCCCCCTGCAGGTCAATGAAAATCAAACAGTTTCAAACAAGACCAATAACACAATTCAAGTTCAAACAATAGCCTCTTACACGCCCCTGGTTTCATTTAATTACATGTGGATTGGAGTGGTTGTGATAATTGTGATTCTTATTTTCGCGGTTGTTTTGATTTTGTCATCCTCTAAAATCGAGAAAAAACCCGAGGAGGTTATAGATAAGTTTGACATTGCCCTGGCTGAGGGGAGGATAAGCGAGAAGACGCATGAAAAGCTTGTTAAAAAATGGAAGGGAAAAATCAATGAAAGGGAAAAAGAAAAGTTCAAGCGAAAGGGTTAAAAACTTTAAACTTTTCAAATTTACTTCAAACCTAATTTATTTGGTTTAAAATTTAAAAAAATATTATTTTAAAGGTGATTTTAGAAAATGGCACAGAAACCTCACTTAAACTTGATTTTCACGGGTCACGTTGACCATGGAAAGTCCACTCTCGTGGGAAGGGTTTTGTACGAGACTGGAGCTCTTTCTGAAAATGATTTGAGAAAATTAAGGGAAGAAGCCGAAAAACTGGGAAAGGCCACTTTTGAGTTCGCCTATTCAATGGACCAGCTTAAAGAGGAAAGGGAGAGGGGGGTTACAATAGAGCTTGCGCATAAGGATTTCAACACTAAAAAATATTACTTCACCATTATAGACGCTCCAGGACACAAGGATTTTGTAAAAAATATGATTACAGGAGCGAGTCAGGCTGACGCGGCTGTGTTGGTGTGCAGTGCCAAGGAGGGGATTCAAGAGCAGACCATAGAGCATGCTTTTCTTCTTAAGGTTTTAGGGGTAAAGCAGTTCATTTTCGCTATCAACAAAATGGACATGGTTAATTATGACAAGAGCAGGTTTGAGGAAGTAAAAAAAGACTTGTCGGCCAAGCTTAAGCCAATGGGTTATGCTGTTGATAAGATTCCATTCATTCCTGTAAGCGCTTATGTTGGGGATAATGTTACAAAGAAAAGCGAGAAGCTTGCTTGGTATTCGGGCCCCACGCTTCTTGAGGCTTTTGACTTGCTTGAAGTGCCGGCTCTTCCTGTTGACAAGCCTTTGAGGCTTCCTATTCAGGACGTTTTGACTGTAACCGGTCAGGGGACAGTTCCGGTTGGAAGGGTGGAAAGCGGGGTTTTAAAGCCCAACGATAGTATCATGATAATGCCTGAGGGGATAAACGCCGAGGTTAAAAGCATTGAAATGCACCACCAGGCTCTTGAAAAGGCAATTCCTGGCGATAATATTGGTTTTGTAGTTAAGGGGGTGGATAAAAAAGCATTGAAAAGAGGAAGCGTGGTGGGAAGCGTTTCAAATCCTCCAAAGGTTTGCGACGAGTTTACAGCTCAAATGGTTGTTCTTCAGCACCCGACGGCAATTGGAAAGAATTACACTCCTGTTTTTCACATTCACACCGCGCAAGTGGCGTGTACTATTATTGAACTTGTGGAGAAAAGAGATCCCAGGACAGGAGCGACGCTTCAGAAAAATCCTGATTTCATCAAGACAGGGGATGTTGCGATTGTAAGAGTTAAGCCTACGAGACCTGTTGTGGTTGAAAAATATTCAGAATTTCCAGCGTTGGGCAGGTTTGCGGTCAGAGATTCTGGAAAGACTGTTGCCGCGGGAATTGTTTTGGAAGTGAAGGAAAAGAAATGAGCAAAGCGAGAATCAAATTGGCAAGCAAGAGCAAGGATAATTTGAATAGCGTGTGCTCGGAAATAAAAAACATCGCGCAGAAAAGCGGCGTTGAAATACATGGTCCCATTCCCCTTCCAACAAAGCACTTTTTGATTTCAACGCGAAAAACGCCTTGCGGGGATGGAAGCGACACTTACGAGAAGTGGGATTTGAGGGTTTACAAACGTTTGATAGAGTTGAGCGTCAGCGATGAGAAGGTTTTATATGAAATAATGAAGCTAAGATTTCCAAGCGATGTTCAAGTTCAAATGAACTTAAACGCTTAAGTTCAAATTGCTTCACTCCACTAACGCCGTGGGCTCTTCGGCAAACTTTCTTATTAAAAGAGGAAGCTTTCTTCTTTCAGACTTTGAAGGGGTTGGCTTTGGCGATTATTTATTTTCAACGGCTGCCTTGTCTATGCAATTCCAATATTTTAGCGGTGTTAAGCGGTTCTGTTCAATATTTTGAAGTTAAGGGGGGGAGCGTGGGTTTAAATTATTTTTGATTTTTTTTTTTCATTTTTTTTTCTGATTTTTTTTTTTAAGTTCTTTCAAAGAGTTAAGCTCAGCTTATTGGAATGGTCAGGGAGAAAAACAGAATTGTCAGCATTATGAAGGCGATTATTTGGGTGTAGGGATAAAAAAAACTGTATTTTGGTTTTATCTTATTCTTTTCCTTCAGGTAGATCAAAGCGAGGTTTAGAAGGGCGTAAAATAGAATGAGAATCATTGACGCCAGTCTTATGATGGTGTTTACTTTTACTGTAAATGACAGAACGGCGATAACAATGCTTATGAGTATTATGGCATTTGACGGCACACCCGAGTTGTTGAGTTTTGAAAGCGCTTTTATTTTTTTAGTCATTGAGTATAAAATTCTGGAAGCTCCGTTTATCAAGGTTAATGCCACGCTTAGAGTGGCTAGAAGAGCGCCTAGAATTATGATGCTTGAAATTGTTTTGTTTGGAATCGCCGTGGCCAGTGGGGTTAGAGTGTTTGAAAGTTGGAGTGGAGTGGCCAGTCTGAGGGAAGCTTGGGCGATTAAAAGGTAGATTATTATAACCGCTGCAACGCCTATCACAACCGCTTTTGGAATTGTTTTTTCGGGATTTTTAACTTCTTCTGAAAGCTCGCTTATCTTTCCAAAGCCTGAAAAAGCGAAGAACATCAACCCCGCGCCGGCTAGAATTCCAATTGAATTGGTTGTTTGAGCGGGTTGCTCAACAGGTTTTGAAATGAAAGCATAGAAAACGAAAAGCAGTAAAGCGAGTATTTTAAGGGAGGTTATTATATTATTTAAAAGCGCTGATTTTTTAACTCCTGAAATACTTATCAAGACAAGAAAGAATATGGCTATCAGCGAGATGAATGGAATGGGTTGGATTAAGTTAAAATAAGCCGAGAATCCAAGCATGACCGTTGCCGCTGCTAGAATGTCGGCTATGATCCACCCGCTTCCCACTATGAATCCAAGCTTGTTTGAGACTTTTTTTGAAAAAGCGTACTCCCCTCCTTCCTCTGGAATGCCGCTTGAAAGCTCGGCGTAGGTCAGCGCGGTTAAAAGGGATGCTATTCCTGTTATTAAAATCGAAAAGATAAGCTCATTTCCAGCCTTTATGGCGGCGAATCCTATTATAACAAAGATTCCGGCGCCTATTATTCCTCCTAATTCGAAAAGGGTTGAGTCTAAAAGGTTTAGGCTTCTTTTGAATTTCATTTCAAGTATTCAACAATGTTGCGGTGGGTGAACGCGTCGGCTTTAAGCGCAATCGCTATTTTAGCCGCCATTTTTCTCGCCCTCCTGCCTCTTTCTTTCGGGGCTGAACCGCTTATAAAAGCGTTTTGGAATATCAACCCGTGCTTTGGCGGTTTTGAATTGGTTTTAAGGTGCTTGAAAAGGGCTTTTTCAGCTCCTAAAACTTGAATGGTACTTGCAGGCATTTTAGCGAGTTTTTCAAGATCACCTGCTTTTGCAAGTAGTTTGCTTGCAACTCCGGCGCCGGCTATTTGAGTGGCATTCGGCATTACCTTCTCGCAGGTTTTTTCTATGTATTCTTCCATTTCTTTTATTGTTGTGTCTATTGTCTTGGCTTGGATTGATAGTTTTTGAAGTGCTTCAGCGTCATCTTTTTGAAGTTTAGCTCCAAAGCTGTTTTTTGCCTTAAGCATCAGCTCCGCGGCCTTTTTATCTCCTACGATTGTTGAAAGCTTCTTTTCATCAAAATTTTCCTTTACCGAGAAAGCCGATATTATTTCAACCAATTTGTCGTCGAATACTATTATTTCAGGAAAGTTGATGTTGAACCATTCTTTTATTCTTTGAAGTAGTAGGTTTTTGGCTTTTTCAAGGTCTTCCACGCTTCTAACCGCTTGGATTAGAGAGTATTCTTCTTTTGAATATTCTTTTTTTAACTCCTGCTTTGCTTTTTTTATAGCTTCTTCTCTTGTTATCATGTTTTGATTTATTGTTTAAAATGTTTTTAACTCTTTTGCTTTTGTTTTTAAAAAAAAAAGCATGGATTTAATGCGGATTCATTTTTTTTTTCAGCGCTCGCTTTTGATTTCCGAAAGCGCTTCGCCGGCCCATTTTTTAACCAGATAATTAGGGTGTTTTAGTATGTTTTTCAAATATTTTACGGTGGTGTTTTTAAGTTCTTCTTCGGAACCCAACTGCTTCATTTTTTGTATGTTGTATAGCGTGAGTTCTTCATCATTCATTGTAAAAGGCGAAACTTCTTCGGGGTGCGCCATTATTTTTCTGTGAAGCTCTGAAAGAAGTCTTAGCTTACCTCCGTTTTTTTCACGCAAAACAAGTTTTTCGTATGCCAGCGCTGCTTCAACTCCGGGTTTTAGGGGGGTTTTTTCAACCGCGATTTTATTCAGCCCTTCGATAATCGCTTTTTTAATGCTTTGATTGGGAGTGTTTTTTGAAACGTTTTGAAGAATGTGTATCAGTCCCATTTGAGGTTCTTCTCCTTTCTGCGATAGAATGTTTTCTATCATGCTGTTTATTTTTTCAGTTTGTTCGGCTTCGCCGGTTTTGTAGAAAGGACTTTCCTTTTTGCTTAAAGCGCTTTTTATCTCTTCGTGATATTCTTCATTATTTTTCGTCGGGTCAAACCGCTCTTCTTTTTCCGCCGGAAATCGCTCTTCTGAAGTTTCCTTGTTTGAATTTACCGCCGCTTTTTTTAAAAACTCGTATATTCTTTCCCTTACGTGTGGGTGGGCTCTTGCTATTCTTTCAAGTGTTTCAACTTTTTCTTTTGTTAAATTGGGATTGCTTATTAATTTTTCCACTATCTTTTCTGTTATTCCAAGCTGTTGTTTTTTCTCCTCTTCGACGTTTTTTTCAAACATGTTAAGGGTAAGAACAGCCAAAGCTTTTAAACTTTATTTGCATTTAAAAAAAAGGCGGGTTTAAGGAAATATTTGAGAAGCTCCGGTTAAAAAAAAAAGTTGATGGTTTTAATCCTTTTTTTGAAAATACCCTTTAAAGGATTTCTTTTCTCTGAACATTTTTTTATATCTTGATTCAATAGACTGCTGGTATTGGGCGGCGACTCTTCTAACATCAGAGTTGTTGAAATCGTGTTTGATCGCGTCAAGCTTTTCCATGCCGTGGATCCAAACGTTTAAAGACCTGCTTTTTGAGATTATTGCAGCCATGTTATCCATTCCTCTTTGAATCACCGAGATGGTGTTTGAGTGCAGTCTCGGCTCTTCGTTTTCAGGGTTGTATGACATGATTTTCGAGTGAAGATTGCCGATTTTTTTCAGTTGGAGTTTTTCATTAATTCTTTCTAAAACCATGTATGGTAAAGGAGAGTTTGTTTTTAAAAAGGTTTTGTTTTTAAAAAAAAAAAATTAAATGGTAAAGATATTTATATTATTTTTCCTTTATTTCCCGAGAGCAGGGACATTGCTTTCACCGCTTTTTTGATGTCGTTAAAATCGGGAATGCCGTTGTTTTGAAGGGTGTTGACTGCTTTTGAGCTGAACTTTCCTCCCATGAAAACGCATATAACCGGTTTTTTGAATTTTTTGAATTTTTCTACCACCACTTCGGCGTCGGCCACGGGCTGTGTCATCGTCTGTATTGTTTGGATAACAAACAATCCTGAAATGTAGTCTTCTTGCAGAAGGATGGTTATAGCCGCGTTGAAAGTTGCCGGCAGCGCGTCGCCTATAATGTCAAGCGGGTTTCTTCTTGAATATGCCGCGCTCATCAGTTTTGTTGAGTCGAGTTTTTTAAGTGTTTCGTTTTTAAATTCAACCAATTTAAGATTGTAGCGCTCGCAGTAATCAGCGCATAACACTCCTCCGGCTCCGCTGTTCGTAACCACTGCCACAGCGTTTTCTTTGAGCATCGGTTGTTCGCTTAAAACCTTTGCAAAATCGAACAGGTCTTCAACAGTGTCCGCCAGAATCCCTCCGCTTTGAATAACGGCGGTTTCAAAAACCCTAGCGTTCCCTCCGAGCGAGGCCGTGTGGCTTCCGACTGCCTTGCTTCCGTTTTCGGTTCTTCCTCCTTTTAGTATTATCACCGGTTTTTTCTTCGATACTTTGCTTAAAATGTTCATGAATTTTTTACCGTCGTTGATTCCTTCTATATACGCGGTTATCACTTTTGTGAAGGGGTCTTCTCCGGCCCATTCTATGAAGTCGCTTGAGTCCAGAAGAGCGCCGTTACCCACGCTTATAATCGAGCTGAAGCTGTATCTTTCTTTTATAGCCCAGTCTATGACGCTGTCCGCCAGAGCTCCGCTTTGCGTTATGAATGCGATGCTTCCGGGAGGGGGACTTGTGAGCGCGAATGAAACGTTAAGTCCTGTCGAAGGTCTTAAAAATCCAAGGCAGTTTGGCCCTAGAATGTTGATTTTGTATTTCAACGCCGTCAAAGTCATTTTTTCCTGAAGTTCTTTTCCTTTAACTCCTATTTCGGCAAACCCCGCTGATATTATAACGGCGTTTTTGATTCCTTTTTTTCCGCATTGCGTTAAAATGTTTGAAACAATCGCGGCTGGAACGCATATCACGGCAAGGTCGATGTTTTCTTTTATGTCTAAAACTGTTTTGAAGCATTCGAGGCTCATCACTCTTTCAAGGTTTGGGTTTACTGGGAATATTTTTCCTGTGAAAGGCCTTCCATACCCGCTGTTCATGACAAATCCTTGCAGAAGCCCTTTCATTACTCCGTAGCCAACACTTTCTGTTTTGCTTGAAGCGCCTATAACCGCGATGCTTTTTGGGTTGAATAGAGTTTCGAACATGTTAAATCACTCTGAAGTCTACTATTGAGGGGCCGTCTTTTCCGAATATAACCGGGTTGAAGTCAAGGGATTTAAAATTCAGGAAGGCAAACACTTTTTCGGTTTTCAGCAGTAGTTCTTCCATTTTTTCATAGTCGAGTTTTATTCCTCTGAATCCGTTGAAGAAAGCGCCGGCTTTTGTTTCAAAAACCATGCTTTTCACAAGCTCTTTGTTTAAGGGGGCTATTCTTAGCGAGACGTCGTTGTACAATTCCACTCCGACTCCTCCCAAGCCGAAGAGTATGACTTTTCCAAAGACAGGGTCGTTTAAAGCGCCTATCATGAATTCAATTCCTTCTTTTTTTTCCTGCGCTACGAATGTTTCAACTTTCCTGTTTTTTCTCATGGTATTGAATTTTCTTTCAAATTCTTCCATGTTTTGAATTTGCTGAACCAGCCCGGCGTCGGTTTTATGCAGTATTTCCTTTCCATATCCTTTGAGAAAGAATGGCGGTTTGATTTGCTTTTTTTCGACTTCCCTTGCCAGTGATTTGAAGCAAGCTCCTTTTGCTGATTGAATCAACGGAAAATCGTTTTTTATTAGAAGATCTTCTGTTTTAGAGAAATCCACGGTTTAAAGTTAAGCAAAAAACCTTTAAAAACACGATGTTAAACCACTGATTAGTGAAAACAAGTTTATGAGAGAGGGTTTTAAACTTTTGTCATTTAAAAAAGTGCATGATTCTTTCAGATTTTGACTTGGAAAATTACATAAAAGCTAAAAGGCTTGTCATCAATCCTTTAGGTGGGGACACTATAAGGGAGAATGGGGTTGATTTGAAAATATCCGATGAGGTTGCTTATTACACCAAGGAGTTGAACAATATAAACATTGACATTTCAGACGAGGAGATTGTGAAAAAGCTTTACACCATAGAAAAGAGGGTTAGCGAGATAATCATAAACAGCAAGTCTCATGTTCTTTTGTCAACTATTGAAAAGGTTACTCTTCCAGATGATTTGATGGGCTTTGTAGAGTTGAGAAGCACGGCGGCTAGGCATGGTCTGGCAATGCCTCCCACGATTATAGACGCGGGATTTTCAGGGACTATCACCCTTGAAGTTTTTAACAACGCGCCGTATAATATTGTTTTAAAGCCCGGAACCAGGTTCGCTCATGTCATCTTCGCAAGAACAACCACCAGAGTTAAAAATCCTTACAAGGGGACTTACTTTGAGCAGTCCGGGGTTAGAACTCCAAAAGCAATGAATTAGGGTTAAGGTTAAAGTTTTTTCAATGTTTTTTTCATGTTTCTTATTTTCTTCCAGTGGCCGCCTCGCCAGTATATTTTTCCGCATTCTTCGCACTGCCAGAATTGATTTATTTTTTGAAACACTTTTTTTGGAATCTTGTTTTTTATTTTTTGTTTTTCCATTTCCGCCAGTTTTCCGTTGCACTGGGTGCAGAGGGGTTCTTTGGGTTTTATCTTCAGTTGTTTCAACTGCTCTTCCAAATCATCTGATTTTATGAGAATTGCTTTTGCGTATTGAACCGCTTTTTGGTAAAGCTTTTCGTCTCTTGTAAGTAGAACCGCATGGTTGTTCATGGCTATTTTTATTATCTCGTCATCATCTTCGGTGTAGTCGCCCGCGTGGATTGTGTTTTGGCCGAGCATTCTGAGCCATCTTGCGAGTTTTTTCAGCATGACGTCGGTTATAAAAGCGCCGCCGCTTTTTCCATTTCCCCATTTTCCAGCGCTACGAATAGCTCATCGCCTTTTTTGAATTTTTTTCCAACCATTTCAAGCGATTTTTGTTTGTTGTTTTTGTAGTCCCTGCTTCTAAGCTGGTTTATCTTGTCTTTGAGGGTTGTGGGGGTTATGTTTTTTTCCACGGTAAGTAAAACTTTTGAGGTTTTTATCTTAAAATCCAGGTCTTCCTTTTCTTTCAGTGTGGCGTTTACCGTTATTCTAAGCATCGGCAGGGGGATGTAAACAGGCGTTTTAGCTATTTCTTCCTCTATTTTTTCTTTTATTTCCTTTACCGTGGTATTTTCAAGGTTGACTTCGCTTGTGTAGAGTTTTCTTGTTTTTATTTCGTGAAACTCCGCTTTTTTGGATTCGGTGTCGTAAACATAAAAGCCTTTTGGGGTGGTTTCTATTTTTTTCATTTGAGTTACAACCGTGCTTCCGGGCAGTATGATGTTTTGAAAAGAAAAATGATGATGCACGTGACCGTCGCAGTATAAGTCGAAGTTTTCAGGTAGCTCGCCCGTTAAAATTCCATCTTGAAAATAGTTTGGCTGTTCTTCAAGATTTTTAATCGTCTGGTGAAGAAGGAGTATGTTGAAAAAGTCCTTTTCGGGCTTGAAGTTCATCGCGTTTAAAGCTTGAGTTGAAATGTCGTCAGGCACTCCCGCCATTCCCTGTATTGAAATGTTTTCAACTTTTGTTTTGGTCGCGTGCGTGTTCACCAGCAACCCGGTTTCATGCAGTATCTGGATTATGTTCGGCATTCCCTTGCTTTTTCTTTCATGGGTTCCCGGAATGACGATTGGAACGTTTTGGAATTCCGCGTCTCCCTGGATGATTTTGGTTGATTTGAGCTTTTTTTTTGTTTCGGCCAGCAGTTTAACCGCTTCGTAGATTGTTTCCTGGCTCGGGTTTCTAGAGTCGAACAAGTCCCCGCATATTATTATCAAATCAAAAGACGATGCTTTTTCAAGCGCTTCCCTGGCTTGGGTGAAAGAATCTTCATTATATCCGAGGTGGAAGTCGCTCATTACCGCTATTTTCATGCTGTTCTCATCAATTGTTTTTATAAGAATAACTTTAAATGTTTTTTTGTTTTTCTTTTACTTAAATAAAAGGGGTGGTTTTGTTTTGGTTGACTGGATTATTTATGCCGTTGCTGGAATGGTTTTGTATTCGATTGCAAACCTTGTTTGGAAATACTTGAGCAATTCTTATACGATTTCAATGGTTGGCATTGCAGAGGGTTTAGCGGTTCCCGCTTTGGTGGCACTGGTGGTTTTTGTTGTCTTGATGTTCGCCACAAAACAGGTTTCTTCGATTAACCCCGTTTTCGTGGTTCTTTTATTTCTGGTTGCGGCGTTGTCTATCGCAGGATTTGGCTTGTTTTTCTACTCGCTGAAATTCGGAAAGGTGGCGGTGGTGACGGCTGTTATGAGTCTCAGCACGGCCGTTGTGGCAGTGCTTTCCTTTATTTTCTTGGGAGATCGTTTTTCCTGGAGGGAGTTGCTTGCGATGACGCTTGCGATTGCAAGCGTTCTTGTTTTAGCTTTTTTTTGAGCCATTCAACCGCCTTTTCGGTGTTTTGAACTTCACACCCTCCTATGTTTTCATGACCCCAACTGTTGCCGTGGAATTTTTTGGCGCATTTTTTGACAAGCTCTCCCACATTGAGATTTGAGCATGAAGTGTTTTGCACAATGCTTATTTTTCCATTTCCCTGTGTTATCGCTATCGGAGTCAGGTTTGATAGGATTGAAGCGCACTGCGTTCTGTGCGTTTCGGCTTTGGATGTTGAAACCCCGTCTTCTACGACGGTGTTTTTTATTGCTTTGATTATATTTTTAGCTTCCTCGTCTGTTCCGCATTGTTTTAGCGACTGCAGGGCCTGAAAATAATTTTTGCCGGAGTTTTTCAAGAGCTCGGAAGCGGTTTGAAAAGTGCTGGGGTTTGCCTCCTTGAAATAGTTTGTGTCGCTTATCAACCCTAAAAGCAATAGAAAGGAGGTTGTTTTTGACGGTTTTAGGTTTTTTTTCTTGTACAGGGAGTAGATTATTTCACTGCAGCTTGTCGATTGATTGAAATAGTTTTGGCTGTTTTTTATTTTTTTTAGAGTTTCGTGATGGTCTATCGTCACAAGTGTTTTTTTAAGTGCGAATCGCTCGAATTTTTCCTTAAAGCTTCCCAGCATTTCGGGGTCTGAAACGTCGACCAATATGACCGAGTTATATTTTTCTATCTGCTCCAGTTTTTCTATTTTGATTTCAAGCTCTTTTAGTATTTTTTTTGACTGGGTGTTTAGGGAGATTTGCTTCAACTCGGAGTTTTTTGATAGCAATTGTTTAAGGGCTATTCCACTTGCTATTGCGTCAGGATCTGCGACGGAATGGAAGCTGATTAAAACCGGTTTTTTGAGTTTTTCAAGCGTTTTTTCAAGATTTCGGGTTTGCGGCATTTTTCAGCTTTTCTTCCTGCTTTTCTATTATTGTTATTCTTGATTTAAGGACTGTTTTTTCCTCTTCAAGGGACTTCAAGACGTCCTCCTTTTGTTTTTGCACCAAAACCCCTCCAACGTATTTGTACACCGCGCCGGTGCTTCCAGACACTTCTTTTGAAGCGTTTTCAATTTCCTGTTGCTGTATTGAATAAGCCTGTTTTTGCGCTTCAAGGTATTGAATCTGTTGTTTTAATGCTTCCTGTTCATTCATTTATCATCACTTCTTTTTTTTGATTATTATTTTAGAATTACTTCAATAAGATTATTAATTGTTATTCTTTGATTTTTTTTATCTATTCTTTTTTTTTCAAGAAACAAAGTTTGCAATATAATTAAAATGATTGTGTTGGTTTGAAGTTGATTTTCATTTATTCAAAGCTTCCTTTATTTCAATTATTGTTTTTAAGTCTCTTATAACGCTGTTTACAACCGCTCGAAGCGCGGATATGCTTTCGGCTTGAATTTTTACTTCAAGAAGATTGTTGATTTCCTTTATTTCAAGCTTGGTCTTTAAATCTTCCATGGCGCCTTCCTTTAGCGTTTTGCATGCTTTCAACGCTTCTTTTCTGTCTTCAAATTTTATTTTTATTACCGCTTCCATTTTTCAGCCACTCATTTCAACTTCGAGTATTTTTCTTGTTTTCGGGTTTTGGATGTACGCTTTATTTTCTTTTTTCATTTCTTTTAAATATTCCGTGTTGAAGATTTTGCTTTCCACGCAACCGCTTAGATTAACCTCTGATTTTTTTTTTACGGTTAATTTAGCCCTTATTTGTTTCTTCTGCGGGTGTAGTCTTATAAAATCCTTTTCGAGTATTATTATGTTTTTGCACCCGTATTTTTCCGCTTTTTCTTTTATCCTTTTGAATGTTTTAGAGCCTCTTTTCTGGAATTTGGCGTTTAAAAAAAAAGCGAGTGTTCTAGCGCTGCCGGCGGTTTCAACCCCGCCTGTTTTTGACGTTGTCACGTATATTGACTCTTGCTGCATTTTGATTCCCTTTTCATTGAATTGACGCCAGGAGGGAGATTTTCGTTTTTTTTTTAAATTTCGAACTCCCAACCCCGTTAGGGGACTAGCTCTCTTTTTTTGTTTAAACTCAAGGCTAGCGCATTGCCGTTCTGCCATCCTGGCATGGTTTTATTTGTGGTGTCAAGCTTTTTTATTATTACTCTTCAAAAAAAAACGGGAGGTTCTTTCGCACGTTTTTTATAATGAGAAACATTTATAAAAAATGTTGATTGTTAATAAACTCGTGAATAAACCGGTGGATTATAACATTGAATTTACGCATATTTGCGTTGATGAGAAATTTGGAGAAAATCAAATTAAAAGTATTGAAATTTTGAAAAAAAAAGTCGTTGCGGGATTGAAAAAAAGGGAAAGAAAAGTCTTGTTATTTGCGTGCCGATTGATGATTTTCACCATGCCGTATTAAAATTGGATGAAAAGGTAATGATTGGAGAGTTAAAAAAACGCGGGTTTGATGTTGATTTTATTGGTTACGAATCTAAGTTTGAAGGTGCAAGCGGTAGGCTTATTCGGGAGCTTCCAAAATACTTAAATTAGAACATTTTAACAAGCCTGGAAAAAGAGGTTTTAATTCTTGAAAAAGCAATGAAAGCATTGGCTTGGAAGAGAAGTTTCCCGTGTTCAGGCACACCTGAAAAGTATCGACGTGTTGAAGAGAGGGTTATGGACTGCTCTTTGAACGGGATTTGGTTTTAAATTTTTTGTGGGGGGGGTTGTGTTTTACTATTATTTGCAGGCTTCGGGAAGTGGTGTGAAGTGTTGAATTTTCATTCACTCTCCGCTTTCAGTCTGGTCAGGGGTATTGTGTTTTAAATTTTTAGATTGCTTATAATCATGAATTAAGATTTTAGGCGGTTTTTTTGGCTGAAGAAGTTCTCAAGGATTATGAAGAGGTTAAGCGGTTGAAGGGCGAGCTTCGCTACGTTTCTCCTGAAAAGGTGAATTCGCTTAAGAAAAATGTGGAGAGGATAGCCGAGATCGCGACTGTAAATAAAAACCAGCTTATAAGAAAGTTTGCGATAGGCGTTCTTGGTGAGTTGATGCAGCACCCGAAGCCTGAGATACATAATTTGGCGAAAAGGATGTACGCTCCCTTTAGCGTTAGGTTTAATGAAGATTTTGCCGCGTTGAAAGGTTCTTTCTATCCTGTTATGCAAAACCCTGACTTGAGTTTTGATGAAAAGAGGAGAAAATTGGACTATCTTGAAAAACTTATTATGGGGACTGATTTTGATTACCCTCGTCAGATGGGGAAAGAGTACCTCAAAAAGATTGTTGACAAGCATCCGGACCAGGCAACACGGGTTTATGCAAAGGAAGTGCTTGGCAGGGTGGAGGAGTTTGAAATAAGAAGAAAAAGAGAGGAGGATTTGTTTGAGAGGGAAAATTGGACTATAAAGTAAAGCGGGGGGGGTAGCGTGTAAAGTGATTGGTGTTAGGCATTTTGGCAGGCTTATCGGCGCTCATGCTGAGAAAGGGTTTTTTGAGAGGGGTTTGACAAGCTGGTTTGGAAGTTTTTTTGCGGGGGGAAAGTCAGGTTTTGAGTTTGTTTAGGAAGTTTTTCTTCCATTTTGCTAATTCGTTTAGTTTGATTCCGGGTTCAACCCCGGTTTTCGGTTCTTTCGGTAGTGGCTTTGCTTAACTGGATTCTATCCCTGCTTGAAGGAGTTTGGAGTTTTATTAAAAAAATGATGTAAACACTTTACCGGGCACTCCTGTAATTTATTTGTTTAGTAGCCATTTCCATAGTGGAGTGTGATTTATTTTTTTGTTTTTTTCTTCGTAGTCCCATGTTATGATTGTTAGGTTGTGGCATTTTAATTGTTTTGAGGCTTCTTGGAGTGCTTTTATTTCTCTTTTGTTTATTTCTTGTTTTGTTGCCGCGTTTGTCACTTGTATTAGTTCTAGGGGTTTGTTGTTTCTTGTTGTTATGAAGTCTACTTCTTTTTTTTCTTTCCAGTAGTTTATTTGAAGGTCTTGCGCGGGTGCTCGTCTTAGAAGTTCTATTGCTACGAGGTTTTCCATTAGTCTTCCTTTGTCTTGGAAGGTTTGAACGTTTAGAGCGTTTATGAAGCCGTTGTCTATGACGTATGTTTTTTTGGGTGATTTTATTTTTTCCTTTGTTTTTGTGGAGTATCTCTCTATGAAAAATGTTAGGTAAGCTTCTTCTATGTATTGTGAGTATTTTTCTGCGGTGTGCACGCTTCCCATGTTTAGAGAGTTTTTGGTTTTGGTCATCGTGGTTTGATTGGCGAAGTTTGAGATTAAGTATCTTGCTATGTTGTAGATTGCGGTGGGGTTTCTTATTTTGTGTCTTTTGACCACGTCGTTTAGTATCAAAGAGTCGAATAGGTTTTTTAGGTAGTTTTTTGGGTTTATGTTTGTTGTTATCGTTTCAGGGTAGCCTCCGTTTTGCAGGTAGTTTTCCAGAAGGTTTAAGATTTTTCCCTTTATTTCAGGAACTTCTGGTTTTTCTTCTATTTTTTTTGTTTTGAGGAATTCTTTGAATGAGAAGGGAAGAATTTGAATTGGCGCGTGTCTTCCCGTCAAATGTGTTGCGAGTTCTGTTGCCAAGAGTTTGGAGTTTGAACCGGTTATGATGAGATTGAATCCTTTTCTTTGCATTTTGTTTACGAAGAGCTCCCAGTTTTTTAGGTTTTGAATTTCATCTAACAGCATAAATTTAAAATCTCCGTAGGCTTCTATCATATTTTGTAAAAGTAGGTCTTTGTCTTTTATTTTCACTAGTTCTTCTTCATCGAAGTTTGCGTAAGCGAATTTTTCTTCTTTTAAAAGTTCTAACGAGAAGATTAATTTTCCCGCTCTTCTGGGTCCGGCGATTACCTTGATTAGATTGTTTTGAAGGAGAGGGCTTGCTTGTTTGAGTTGCTCTCTTTCGATTAATTGTTTGGAGTATTCCTTTTCTAAATCGTATTTTTGAGATTGTAAAACCTCCCTTAACTGCATGTTTAATATTATAATGCATAAAATTTATAAATCTTGTGCATTACAGTGCATTTAATGCCAGGTTAGACGTGCTCTTTTTCATTTAGAGTGTATTAGAACAGAAATATTTTATGTTGTATGGTATATGATTTATTTTATAATTTATATATTATGGTAATTGAATTATTTTTTTTAAAACTTGGCCTTTTGAAGGTAAGATTTTAGGATTGTTGTTCTGGTTTTAAAGAAAGATGTTTCCAGCAGGTTTCGCTCATTTCGCCTGCAATGAATTTTGTTAGTTGTCGGCAGTGTTGCTCGTTTGTTTTCCATAACTCTGTTTTGTCTGGTTAATCCTATAATTCACAACAAACATTCATGGATTAGGATGTTTGCAAATAGGTTTAAAATATGTTCTTATAAGAGCATATTTTTAAATGTTGTGCCCCTATAATTATAACATGGTTGTGCCGACAAAGAAGGAGATAATGGATTTTTCTCCGATGAATGTAGGGGAGGCGGAAGAGCTTCCGGTTTATAAAAGGAGTGCTTTTGTTGAAATAAAAAAAGCTGTTGAAGGCAGTCTTATAACCGCGGTTACTGGTCTGAGGCGCGTTGGGAAAACAACGTTGATTAAGCAGGTGCTTGGAAAAAACGCTTTTTATTTTTCATTTGATGAAAAAAGGTATGCTAATGTTGAAGCGCTTAAACGCGTTGTAGAAGCATTCTTGGAGGAAAAAGAAAAACCGGTGGTGTTTCTTGATGAAATATTCAGGGTGGAGGATTGGGCCGGGGTAATTAAAAAATATCATGATCAGAAGAGGGTTAAGTTTGTTGTTAGCGGGTCTTCTTCGCTGTTGATTAAAAAGGGGGTGGAAAGTTTAAGCGGGAGGCTGTCCGTACACTACCTGCCTCCGCTTCAATTTGCCGAGTACCTTCAAATGGCCGGAGTAAAAGATAAAGCCAGCGAGGGTAGCGTTTTTAAAATTAAAAGGCATGAGGAAGAGTTGGACCTGTTTCTTAAAAAAGGGGGTTTTCCTGAGATAGTGGGGTCCAGCGAGCGGGACGCTCAGGATTATATTCGCTCAAGCACCATTGAAAAGATAGTGTTTGACGACATTCCAAACGCGTTTAAAATTGAGTATCCTTCCAAGCTTTACGACCTTTTGAAGCTGTGCGCTACGAACTCCTCCAGATTGTTCACGGAAGTGAATCTTGCCGAGGCCGTTCAGTTAAGCAGGCACGCTGTTTCTGATTACTTGTTATATCTTGAAAAAGCGTATTTAACAACTACGATTTATCCTCAAAGTTCTTTTCAAAAAGCGCTTAAAAAACAAAAAAAAATACTGGTGAAAACCGCTTCGATATACAACGCGTTGGCGGAAAACCCGAATGCAGGGCAGACTGCCGAAACCGCGGTGTACGACAAGCTAAGCACTGAAAAACTTGCTTTTTACAGAGACGCTCAACAGAGAGAGGTGGATTTCATTCAAAACGCCATTCCAATAGAAGTGAAGTACCAGTCGGCAATAACGCGTTCGGATGTCAACAACCTTCTTTATTACATGAGCAAATACAAGAAAAGCAGGGGGGTACTCGTAACCAAAAATCTGTTAGATGAAAAAAAAATAAATGAAAAAACTATTACTTACATACCTCTTGACGTGTTTCTCTTGAATCATAAAGTTAAAAGTTGAAACAACCCGCTTATTTACAGACAGGGTATTATTTCAGGATACGATAGGGTATTCAGGATGCTATAGAGTGGTTATCATTAGGTTTGTTTGTCAGGCTTCGATGACGTGTTGAGCGAGCAGTTGGCCGTCCGGTAGCGATGCGAGTAGAATGTTTGCGTCAACAACCAGTTCAATTGACATTTACAATCCCAACCGCGTTTTGTGTTTTTCCCGCACTTTTTGTTTTACGATTTTAGAGTTTTTTTTCCACGTCTTTTTCGGCGAGCTTGCTTTAACATTCCTATCAAAAAAGAGCGAGTATTTAGAGTTTAACACCCCTTTTGAC
>CAYMAH010000002.1:0-24325 GCA_964388435.1 Microcaldota archaeon
CTATTGGCCTTCTTGAACTATCTGAAAACTCGAGCACTCTTATTTTCGCTTTCAAACCTCCACTTTTCAGAAGGGAGCATAAAAAAATCGCTTTGTCGAAAGAGTCTGAAGCGTTCACTTCAAGAATCTCCTTGGGGGAAAGCCAGAATGAAACGTCTGAGTCAAGTTCTGCGAGTTCAATTTTTCTCACGAAATCGAATGCTTTTCTGGCGAAATCCGCATCTGTTTCAGCTTGAAGGTTAGTTCTCACTGAAATAATGTTCTCATCAGAGGGGTTGACCATTGACTTCAACTCTGGAATGGTTTTGATCTCGCTTTTGTTTATAAAATCAGCGTAGCGTTCTACCAGCAGTTCATATACCTTGGCCTGGACTTCCCAGTTCACCTTTTCTTTTGCTTGTTCTATTTTTTTAGGCGCCTGCTTCTGTTTCTTGAAAGGAAGCAGGTCATCAACCAACGACATGTTTAAATAATATGCAACATTAGAATAAAAACATTACTTAGATGATAAAACGGTGAGGAGTTACATTGAAATTAACATTTTTTGGGGCTGCAAGGGAGGTTGGGAGGAGCGCGATTCTGGTTGAAAGCAAGGGGGAGAGGATACTTCTTGACTGTGGAATTAAAATGAAGAAGAACGAAGAATTTCCCTTGATTGAAAACAGCGATATTAAAAAACTTACTAAAGTGGTTTTGTCGCACGCGCACATTGACCACTCTGGTTATCTTCCTGCTTTGTATGCTGCAGGTTATGAAGGCAAGGTTTACATGACCAAGCCTACGAGGGATTTGATTCAACTTTTGCTTGCTGACGCGCTGAAGATTCAGAAGGATTGGTCTCCTTATAATAAAAGCGATGTAGATGCTCTTTTGAAAAATATTGAAATTCTCGAGTACAACCAGTTTAGCAAGGATAAAACAATAAGGTTTCAAAATGCGGGTCACATTCTTGGGAGCGCGATGACTGAAGTTTTTCTTGAAGGGAAAAAACTGTTGTACACAGGGGATATTAACTTGAGGAGTTCTCGCTTGTTGAGCGGGTGCAAGACAGGAGTGGAAGCTGATTTTCTTATAATAGAAAGCACTTATGGAGGAAAAGAGGATTTACACGTTCCAACCAAGGAAGCGACTACGGAGTTTATTTCAAAAATCAGGGAGGTTCAACAGGAAGGAGGTAAGATTTTGATTCCGACATTCGCCGTGGGAAGAGGGCAGGAGATTCTTTTCACCTTGGAAAACCACTTAAAATCTGGTTTGATGGAAGAAACACCCATTTTCCTTGACGGGATGGTCAAGAAAGCGTTGAAGATATACCGGCATAATGCTATTTATTTGAAGAAGGAGGTTCAGAGGAGGATTTTATCAGGGGATGACGACCCTTTTAAAAGCGATTTCTACAAGTTTCCGAAGACAAAAAGCAAGAGGGAGGTTTTCCAGAGCAATAAGGCCATTATACTGTCGACAAGCGGGATGATGACCGGAGGGCCGGTTATGGGATATCTTGAAAAAATGGCAGGTGATGAAAAGAACATTCTCATAATCGTAGGTTACCAGTCTGAAGGAAGCCCTGGAAGGAAGCTGCTTGAAGGAGAGAAAAAGCTAAGATATAAAGAAAAAATCATAGATATTAAGATGAGAGTTTGGAGCTCTCCTTTCTCTGCTCACTCCGACCATAAGGAGTTGGTTCAATTCGTTAGGTCTATGAAGAGCCTTAAAAAGGTGTTCGTGGTTCACGGGGAAAGAGAAAGACTTTTCGATTTGGCCGAGGATGTCAAATCCAAAAACACAGAGTCTTTCATTCCTCACTTGAAGGAAAGTTTTGAACTCTAAAAGAATATTTCAAAGTTTTTCTTGAAAAACATGAAAAGAAAAACTTTTTAAGCTTAAAGCAATAATTTAATCGGTGATTGAAACATGGCATTTATAGATTTATTTGGAAAAAAACAGGTGGTTGCTTCAAAAGGGGATTACGAGGTTAATTTCGAGCTTCACCCTTTCAGACTTGCGGCAGGGAAAAACAATTCCATTGACTTGAAGATTCAGTTGACGAACACTTCAGGCAGGAGTCTTTTAACGGCGGTCGTGCTTAAAACGCAGAAAACGCTTGGTTTTGACCAGAGCACCATATCTCAGGAGAGGGAGATCAGGCTTGGCGAGCTGCTTCCTGACGAGGTTAAAAACCTGACAATTCCGTTGTACGCCACTCAAAGAACAGGTAGAGGTAATTACAAGGTTTTGATATACGTTATCTCCCACTACCGCAATTATTCTTACGTGCTTAACGAGATTAGAGTGGAAGTTCCTATTAGGGTTACTTGAAAAGAAAAACAAAAGTTTAAAAATAGGTTGAGCTTTATTTAAAAGCATGGATGAAGTTTTAAGCTACAATGTTAGAACGCTTTTAGGTATAGGATTGGTTTTATTCACAGTGTATCTTATTGTTAATATTTTAACTTCAACAGACCCTATTTTTATAATTGGAACCGTGTTGGATGTTTTTCTGATTTACATTTTGTATGAGATCAGTGCTTTGAAGGTTAAAACAGAAAAACTTTATAAAAGGTCACGCTGAAGCCTCCTGGATGAGCTGGAGCTCTTCAAAGGATAGTTTTTTGCCTTTTTTAAAGTCTTCAAGAAGCCGCTCGGCTATTTTCTTCAATTCAAGATTTTTGTTAACAACTGATTTTTTCTCATGGTGCTCGGGTTTTTCTGGCTTTTCAACTTTAACTGGTTTTGACGAGTTTTCATATATTTTTTTTCTGAACTCGTCGCTTTTATTGTATAATTCTATCATTTTCTTGTGGTGTTTTTCGCTTTCCCCTGCTTTTGATTCCACTTCTCTTGTGATTGATTTTATTTTGGAGTTTAAATCGTTCAATTCTTTTTTAAGCTCGTCCATGCTGCCCTGACTTTTTTCAGGCATTATTTCTTTTATTTGCTCTTCTATTTCATTCATTGCCTTTGAAATTTCCTTCTCTCGCGCCGGATTTTCTCCCTCGAAGTGAAGTTTGTATTCCAACGCGTTGAGCTTTTTCTTGAGAGCTTCATAGGTTGAGAATTTTTTGATTTGAAGCTTTAGGCTTTCAAACTCCTTTTTTTTCGATTCGAATTTTTCAATTAGCGCCGACCTTTCTTCTTTGAGTTTTTTAACAGTTTCGTTTAACCCGTCCCTCTGCTTTTTTTCGATTAAAGCACCGTCAAACGCTTCCTTGAAATATTTTATTGAATTTTCCATTTGTTTTAAAATACCTACGGCGTTTCTAATTGAATCTCGGCTATAATCTCTTCTAACTCCGCTCTTTGTTTTTCAAGAATCTTCTGGATTTTGACTATTCTTTTCTTGTTCAATCCTATCTCCCTGTATTTTCTTACCGCTTTGTTGAAGTGTTCGATTGAAAGAGTGAAGTATTCCTCCTGGTCCATTGTGTTTGCAACTTCTACTAGAAGGTCTCCCAGGAACTTGTTGGCTTCGATTTTAACTTCTCTTTTAATCTGATGCTCTTTTTTGAAGTTTTCCTTCAAGATTTTAACCACTCTTGCATTCGGAAAGGGGAGTGGTTCAAGCTCTAACTCCGCGTCCTCCTGCTCCATCCCAGCGCCAGCTAGCTCGCCTTCCTTTTTGTCTAAATTTTCAATATTCTCATCAACCACAAAAATCACCTTTGAATTAGCTTGACTTAAATAAGGATTGAAACGTTTTTAAAGGTTGTTTTTGAAATCAAATCAACTGAATTTTTTAGCGTAATCACTTTTCAATTTTCTAATCATTGACTTGGAAGTGGATAATATAACGCCTCCGTTTTTTCCGTTGTACTCCCTGCTAACCTCGCTTAAAACATTCAAACCATGATTCCACACCGAGGGATGTTTGCTTTTAGTTATTAGGTGATGAAGAATTTTAAGATCGTAAACACTGGCTTTGCGTTTGAACAACATTTCATCCCTTAAACGGGTTATTTTAAGCTCTTGAGCGTTAATGTCTTCAAATTCTTTTTTTTTAAACAATTTGCCGAAAAATTCAACCATTGAATTATAAAGAGAGCCTAAAATTTAAAATGCCTTTGCTTATAATCACAGAGTTCTCTGCAAATCATTTAAACACATAAAAGAGGGTTGGCGGTTTAATTCACCTTCTTGTAGGTTAATTCAAAATAAACTACAAAGCTCATAAAAGCGAAAAACTTAAAAAGAGATTCAATAATAAAAAATAGAAAGGTGATATTTAAAATGACAATGAAAGTTTCCCAGTTAATAGGATTGGATATTTATACCGACTCCGCACAGTACATAGGTAAGGTTTACGATGCTATTCTGGATTTGGAGAAGGGAGAAGTGGTTAGATTGACAATGCAACCTATAAACGCTGCAAGCAAGGATCAAGCTGCAAAAATCTTCAAGGAAAAAACTATTCTATACAAGAGCGTAAAAGCGGTTGAAAAGATAGTTATAGTTTCTCCAAGCTCTAACGTAGAGGATGAAGTTGAAGAGCCTGCTGCAGCGCAACCAAGCAAGCCAATGCCTTACTCCTACAGGTACAGAAAAGTTTAAGCCTTTTTTTTAATTAAAGGGAGAGTCGTAAAGCGCTTAAATTGTGACATAAATGAGAGAATGGATTTGTGAAAACTGCAATCTTGTGTTTTTATCAGAAGAACCAACCTCTTGCCCCCGCTGTTCAAGCAAGAAAATAAGTCTTAAAAGAAGGGACGATGAAGAGGGGAAAAGTCAAATTAAGGATTTGAAGGCAGGAGCTTGCACTAACTGCGGAGGGGTTGATTTTATTCTTGACTGGAAGAAAAGAGAAAAGATTTGCAAGAAGTGCGGCAATATAATGCCTCTTGTGAGAATGCACTGAATGCCAAAACAATTTCACCACTTGAAATGCCTTTAGGTTGGACTAACGAGTTTTCCAAAACAGTTGGCCTAAGCCAAAATTAATTTTAATTTTTTTAGATTTTAAGGATTTTTTTGATTTTGTTTAGTAGTGTTTCGGGTTGGCTTTGGCCGGTGTTTTGTTTTTTTGGAGTGTAAGAGTAGATGATGTTTTCTGGCGGTTTTTTTTGTTCGAAGGTTGGTTCTTTTATTTTGATTATTTTGGGTTTCATTGTTTTTGATTCACACTATTTTTGGTTTTGAAAAGTATTCTGCGGCTTCGTGGTTGAGTGGACTTAGCGGGTTTGGATTATCCAGTAGTTGTTGTAGGGCCAGGATGATGCTTTTTACTGTTTGATTTTCGCTCCATTTGTTTATTAGTTGGATGCATACTCTGCCGTCGGTTGCTATGTTAGGGTGGAATATTGGAGTTAACCAATAGACTTCGACGCTGTTTGGATAGGGAAAGTCTCTTTTTAGGATTATTTTGATTTCGTGGTTGTAGATTGGGATTATTGTGTTGTTTTGTTTTTGAAGTGCTTTTTTGGTTATTTTAACGAGGTATTCTGTTTTGGCGGGGTTGGCGGTGAATTGTATGTCACTGTCCGTCATTTCTTCGAACTCGCTGTCTAATCGTCTTTGCCATATGTTTTCAGGTAGGGTGGGCATTTTGTTTTTAAACTCCTCCTTCCGAGTCTGGCATTATTAGCAGTTCGGTTAATTCGGTTATTTTGTTTTCTTCCAGAGTGGTGGTTGGGGCGAGGATTTTGTTTTCTTTGCCTTGTGTTAGTGCCAGTACGACTCTGTTTTTGAATTGCCAGTACTCTGTTACCACCTCAAGTATTGATTGGATGGTCATTTGCGGTTCTACTTCTAGGGTGACTTGTTTTCCATCTGTGGTGTTTCTTACGTTTATTTTGAATTCTGTCATGGTTATTTAGTTTAGCGGCAAAGATATTTAATATTTTACGTTGAAATATTGTTTTTATGGATAAGCCGAGGATTGTTGTTGGTTTGAGTAAGCCGAGGATTGTAAAGTCCGAAGATTCTAATGTCGGGGTTCAGGAACCCGTTCAAGAACCTCGGGAGAAAGTAGAAGTTCAAAATAGCGTTGTGGAGCCTAAGAAGCCGGTTCAAGAACCCGTAGGATTGCAACAGAGGATTGAGAGTCAAGCGGTGAGTGATATAACGCCCGTTAAGGGGGGGAGTGTAAATAAGCCTTTTGAAATCGATACCGACTTGAAGGGAAGGATTGAAGAGGATCAAAAGAAAAGAAAGGGAGGTTTGACCGGCAGGATTAGGGAGTTTTTGAGATTGTGAGGGTGGTTGGGGTTGGAAGTATTTGAGGCGTATATTCCCGCGGGAGTTATTAGCAAGATTGAGAGTCACTTTTCGGAGGAGGGTGGTAAGAGGCTTGAGGCCATGGGGCTTTTGGTTGGAAAGGTTTATGTTTTTGAGGGAAAAAACTATGCGGTGGCGGAGGATTATTTAACTGGTTTATTGAAAGCGTCCAGCGTTAGTGTTAAATTTGATGTTGAAACGCTTGGTCTGATTGCCGGCGAGGTAGGGGATAGAATGGTGGTGGGTTGGGTGCATTCTCATCCTGGTTATGGTTGTTTTATGTCTTCGACCGATATTGGTACTCAGAGAAATTATTTTTCAAAGTCTTTTAATATAGCCGGAGTCTTCGACCCCACAAAAAAAGAAAAGGGGGAAATGTTAAAAAGGTTTTATAAGCTTGAAGGCGACAACTACCGGGAAATATCATTTGCTGTATTCAAAAGGTGAACTTAAAAATGAAATTGAAATTATTCGACAAGACTCTTCTTGAAACCATTAGAAATGGTAAGAGCGACTTGAACGAGATAATTAAGGATTTCAACATTGATGAAAACGAGTTTGCCAAGAGGCTGAAATCACTTAAAAGAAGCAAGTTGGTGATTGAAAGCGAAGGCAAACTTAAACTTGGAATAAACGGTTTTGATGAGATTGAGAAAGAGAGAAAGCAAAAGGAAAGTAAAAGAAAAAAAGAGGTTGAAAAGCAGGAGAAGAAAGAGGTTACAAAACCAATCGAAAACGAAGTTAGAGAAGAACTGAAGGAAGTGGTTCAGAAAAAACTGGAAGTGGATAAAATAGAAGTTGTGGAAGAGGGAAAAATAGAAAAAATGGACTTGAACGAGATAGTCAAAAAATACGGTCCAACCGAAGAACAGAAAAAAATATTCGAAAAAAAAATGGAAGTAGTAAAAACACCTGGAAGAGAAATAAGGGAAGAAAAACATGATGATAAAAAAGGAGAAAGATGCGCTTTGTGCAGGCAGCCTTTCGAGTTATCAATGAAAGACAATTCAAAGGCAAGGTACGGGTACTGTTTTTGCGGAGCTACTTATCATAAGGATTGTTACGAGTCGCTGCTTGACTCTTCAGGGTTGTGTGTTAACTGCGGTAAAAAGTTAATGTTGATTCTTGATAAGCAAACGAAGGATGCGTTGAAAAACGTTAAGAACCTCTTTGCATAACTTATAAAGTAGGATTATCAGTCAAATCAAGTGAACGTTGCACCTGCTGTTTTTTTCAACATCGAAAAAATCCATTTTTCCAGTTGAACCATTGTAAAACACAATGCCATAGTCTAAAATTCCCGTTAGGGCGAATTTTAGAAAGCTTTGTACTTGTATTCCCGCTATGATGCTTGTTGTCGTAGGTAGCGCAGGAATCTTTTCCTCTTCTATTTCTTTTTTATCCCCACTGCATGAAAATCTTTTCAAGGCGTTTGTGTAATCGTTTTTTGATACAGTGCATTCTAGACAGGCGCCATTAAAAATAAACTGCACTCTTCCGTTGAAGCCGTCTGTCCCGCCGTCAATAAAAGGAACCACCCCATAGCAGTTGGCATTTACGTGAAGCCTTGCTGAAAGGTTGTCTAGGCAGCCGAAAATGAAATCGAATTTTCTGTAAAAATCTTCATTCAAATCTTCTGCTTTTTTTTCAATTGTTTCTATGATGCAGTCTTTGTTTAGTTGGGAAATGGTTTCTTTGACTGCTTGCGTTTTGAGTGTTTTGTTTGAAGCGTGTTTTTCGTTGAATAGGACGCACCGATTTAGGTTTGCAGGTATTACATAATCGAAGTCTATGATTGTTATTTTCACGACGCCCAGTTGGACTAGCATTTTGATTACTTCGTTTCCCAAAGCACCGGCTCCAACCACTAAAACCCTGGCGTTTTTTATTTTCTCCTGATTCCATCCTGTTATTCTTTTTTGCCTATCGTACCGGTCCAAGTCGAAGGATTTTAATTCCATTTTTTTAATCATCTAAAAATCGTTTAATCTTTTCTGCATTAAAATAAAACTTCTTTTAGTAAACTCGTTAAAAGGGGTTTTAAGCCTTTTTGCCAGTTCTTGAAAAGCATCTTTTAAAGAAGTTAATTTTAGAGGTTTGTTTAGGAAGGCGTGTCTGACATTTTCTCTTACTTCTCCTACTCCAACCGGAATTTTGTAGTCTTTGCCTATTTCTCTGAATACTACCGCTTTTGCTTGGATTTTAAGGCTTTTCAATCCTTCTGCTACTCCGAGTCTTCCAGCATAGTAGCCCCCTCCTTCTTTTTCCGCGTAGTCACTTCTCCCGTCAAAACCCTCATATTCTTGTTCTATCATTAAGTCGTTTGAGTCGTTCCAGAAACTTTCCGGGTGCCAGACTTCGAATTGTTCGAACTCCCAAGCGCCCGGTATCAGGAGGATTTCAAAGTGGTTGAATAAATAGGTGTTTGAAAAAATAAAGTAATTATCTGCGGTTTTGAGGTTTTTTACTTTTTTCAGAAACTCATCTGCGACCATTTTGTCTATCGCGGTTATGCCCCATCTTGTAGGCACGAGCTTGGCTTTGACTCCCAGAAAGCCGTTGCTTAGGAGTTTTTGAAGGTAGTAGACGTCAAAGAATGGGACTAATTCGGAAAGGGATTGTCTCACGCTTATTTTTTCGCTCATGAGCTTATCTACTTTTGGAGGTACTGAAAAATTTTCTGTGACTTCTATTTTTTTAAGTTCGGCGGTTGGACCCATTGGCTGTAGAATGTTGGAAAAACTCATTGAATAGTTTATCTTGTCCACTACCGCTTCCATTTCCACTGGTTTGAGGGAGAGGCTTGAAAGTCTTGCTTCTTCAAGTCTGCTTGAATTGACATTTAAATTTGATCTTACCATAAGCTGACTGCTTCTCATTCTGACTATGTCGTTTATGTTGGAGCCGTACCATTTTGCCGGGTCGTCTTCCACTTCAGCATCTGAAAAGTTTATCATGGGCCCCCCTAAAACATCAGGGTAAGCGCGATGACCTATGAAAAAATTAGGAGGAGAATCGCCAAAAACGTCGTTTCCTTTTATTTTTGGCGAAAAGTTTTTCACTGCGTTTATTTTGGAAAGTAGCGGGCAGTAATTTAACCCACATAAAAGCCTGCCTTTGCACTTCACGCATAAATCGCTCATTGTTTTAATTTAAGATTTTAAAAGTTTTAAGTTTATTGGTAGTTGAGTCGAATTAAAAATATAAAATTACCCTATCTCCTTATGTGAAGGCAATGAATTTCACAAACCACTGTTTTAAATAAAAGCAATTTAATGACTTTAAAAAGTTTAAAAAGGAGTTAAATGACTTTAAATAAGTTTTCAAGCGTTTAAAATGCTTTTAATTGTGAAGGTTTTAAAGAATCATTATATATATTAAATAGGTTAAGATTGTTTTAAAACTTGCTGAAGTGTGTTTTAGGAAATTTAAAGTCTAAGTTGGTTTTTAAAATAGAAGACATAATTTTAATTATTTTAAATTGGTTGATTTTAATATGAGCGTTCAAAAAGCGAAGAGTATTTTTAAGCTTGCGGGGGTTAGTAAAGAGTATGATGACGGCATGAGTTTTCAAGCACTTAAAGAGATTAATTTAGAGGTAGGCGAAGGGGAGTTTGTTTCTATTATAGGGCCTTCGGGCAGTGGAAAGAGTACTTTTCTTCACTTGTTGGGTTGTTTGGACAAGCCCAGTAAAGGAGAGATTTTTATTGATGGAGTTAAAACTTCCACTTTAGGGGATAACGAGCTTTCTGTTATTAGAAGGGATAAGATTGGCTTTGTTTTTCAGGCGTTTAATCTTGCCGCTACGTTGAATGCCTTTCAGAATGTTGAGCTTCCTCTTTTAATCAGCGAGGTGGACGCCGGTGAAAGAAAGGAAAGGGTCGAGAGTCTTTTGAAGCAGGTTAATCTTTTTGATAAAAAAAATCATTTCCCGGCTCAATTGAGCGGAGGGGAGAAGCAGAGGGTGGCGATTGCAAGGGCACTTGCCAATAACCCCTCTGTTTTGCTTGCCGACGAGCCCACGGGTAATTTAGATTCTAAGAATAGTAAAGATATTATGGATTTAATTAGGGGTTTATGGTTGAATCGGGGTTTGACTGTTGTTTTGATAACACACGAACCGTTGGTTGCGGCTTATGGAACGAGAATAGTTTACTTAAGGGACGGAGAGGTTGAGAAGGATGTCAAGAATAAATCTAGAGCGGCTAACATTGATGGAATAAAAGAAAAAAAAGGCGGTTGATATTATGAATAATTTGAGTAAAGTATTATTGAGTTTGTTTATGCTGGTGTTTGCTGGCTTGATGGTTGGCGCTTTGAGTTCAAATAGCGGAGCGGTTTTGCAGATTTCTAATTACACCGTGATTCCTTCAACAGTTTACCCGGGGACTACAGGGTATGTTCAATTGACTTTGGCTAACGCCGGTTCTGATACCGCTACTGGAATTACGGCTTATTATAATTATCTTGAGGCTAGCGTGCCCACTCCTCTTTCTGAGGGTAATCTCGCGCCCGATTCTACCGAGCAGATTACGATTCCTTTCGAGGTTCCGCAACAAGTTTCAAGCGGGCTTTACATGATTAATATAGGAGTGTATTACAGCGCTTCTTCTACCTTTAATAATATTCAGGAGGCGTCTCTTTCGATTCCTTTAGTTGTTTCGCAGCAGCAGTCTCTTCAGGTTCAAACGATTTCAACAAGCAACAGCATTATATCCCCAGGTAATTCTTTTTCTGTTGAAGTGGAAGTTAACAACAACGGCGGTTCAAATATTAATAATTTGATTGTAACCACTGCCTCTAATTCTTCTTTTTCCATTCAAGGGGCGAGTCAGCAGTCGATTGGGAATGTTGATTATAATTCTTCTGTCAACGCGGTTATCAATTTAACTTCTTCGACTTCAACCACTCCCGGTCAGTATACCATTCCTCTTGAGTTTCAGTATAATAATGCGTTGGGAATGACGGTGAGTCAAATTTTGAACGTTGGCCCGGTTACTATCGCAGCACCTTTGACTAGTTTTATTCTTTCCATGAAACCTTTGACAATTACTGAAGTCGGAGGCGAGTCAGAGTTTAATCTTACTATTCAAAACACGGAGTCTAATGTGGAAAGTTACTTAGTTGACTTGAATTTGAATTCAAGTGTTTTCATTCCCTTGAACCAGTCTTTGGTTTACTTAGGGCCAGTGAACGCCGGTCAGAGCACTTCTTACGTTTTAACGTTTGGAATTTCTAATAGTGTTACAGCAGGTTATTATCAGATTCCCTTGCAGGTGACTCTTGCTTCTGGACAGACTGTTAATCAGAGCATTGGAGTTTATGTTACTGCGACTCCGGGGTTTACGGTTACAACATCTAGCGGGATTGGAGGGATTACGATTGAAGTGGCTAACACGGGTAATACCGAAGTGAGAAGTGTTTTTTTGAGTGCTACTTCAAAAGATGTTGGCATTGAAGGAACTTCAAGCCAGTTTGTAGGGACGATGAATATTGATGATATTGCAACTCTTCCTTTGACTGTGAGTGCCTTGCCCTCTTTTCAGTCTGGACGGGTTTTAGGTAATTTTTCAAGAAACTCCGGCAAGGCGAATCAACAACCAGTTATTGAGCTTACTATTAATTTTAAGGATTTAAACAACATTCCCTATACTATTGTAGAAAATGTCACTTTGACTCCTGCCGAGTTGATTGCAGCTAGTTCTGGCTCTGCTTCAAATTTCAGGTCAAGGCAGACAGGAATAGTATTTTTAGGGATTGGCATTGTGGAGTGGGTTGAAATAATAATCGTTTTAATTGTTATTTATTTCATTTACACGCGCTATTTTAAGAAGAAAAGGGAGATTAAGAAATGAAGTTGGCTGACACTGCCTCGCTGGCTTTGAATACTTTAAGGCATAATAATTTGAGGAGCTGGCTTGCTATTCTTGGAATTATAATAGGAGTGGCGGCAGTGGTGATGTTTATATCTATTAGCATTGGATTGAGCCAGCAAATTAGCAACCGGTTGAACACTTTGGGAGGCAATATTATAACCATAACGCCAGGGGTTCAGAGAGCCAATACAGTAATTGCAGGAGGTTTAGGTAGAAGGCCAATAGGTCTTGAAAGGCAGAACAACCAACCGCTTACTTTTGCCGAGGCTAACTCACTTCAAACTCTCCCCGGAGTGGAGTTTGTAGACGCCAGACTTACTGGAAAGGGAGACGTGAGTTTTAATAATAAAAACACTTCCATAAGTTTGATTGGAAGCGAGCCGCAAGCTTTTCTTGCTACGGTAGGATTGAACATGTCTAGCGGAATGCCTTTAAGCAATGGGGATCCTTATGGAGCGGTTATAGGGTATTCAATTGCTAATACTACTTTTAATGATTCTAACATGCTTAACAGGCAGTTGACTATTAATAACGTTACTTTCAGGGTGAAGGGAATTTTAAATCAGTCTGGGTCTAGCTTTGGCGGAGTAGACAATGATATTTTTATTCCCCTTAAGACCGCTGAAAATCTTTTGAATCAAACTAAGAATGCAAGCGAAATAGTGGTGGCCGCAAACCCCGATTATGACACGAATACAGTGGCAAGCGAGGTTACAAGCGAGTTAATGACACTTCAACACTCACAGAATGGACAGCAGAGTTTTACTGTCACAACCGCATCCACGCTTCAGTCCACAATTTCAAGCATTACTGGCATGCTTTCGTTGTTTTTGGGTGGGATTGCTTCGATATCTCTCATTGTCGGGGGCATTGGAGTGGCTAACACCATGTTTATGAGTGTTTTGGAGCAGACAAAATATATTGGAATCTTGAAAGCGCTTGGAATGAAGAATAATGAAGTGCTTTTGCTGTTTTTGTTTGAAGCGGGTATTATCGGATTGATTGGAGGGTTGATTGGAATCGCGTTGAGCTTTGTTTTGTCTGCGCTTATAACTAGCTTAGGAGTTCCTTCAGTTATAACCGGCGAGCTTGTTGCTTTAGGGCTTGGGTTTTCATTTTTGATTGGCTTGGTGTCGGGATTTATTCCCGCTAGGAACGCTTCAAAGCTTCAACCTATTGAAGCTTTGGCATATGAATAAGGTAAAATGTTAAAATGAGTTTTATTTCAGATGCTTTGAAGCCAAATAAGTTTAATGTCGTCGGGACTGTTGCGTTGCTTGTTGTGGTGTGGGTTTCAACATGGGTTTCAAGATTATTTGAAGTTGTTTCAAGACCTCGGGCAGCCGGTTTTGGAAATTTTTCAAGCAACTTTTCAAGGTTCAATTCCAATAGTTTTCCCGCCGGCCAGACTTTTTACAATTACCGGTTGGTTCCAGGTTTATTGAATTATATTTTATTAGCGGTTTTGTTCTACCTTGTCGTTTCACTGATCTTGCAATACGACGGGGTGAAAAGATAAGAAAAACTTTTTATAACCCTGACTGCTTAAATTAAAGTTAACGGAAAGCGGGTGTTGGCTTTGAATGAAAAATTCAAAGTTTTGGCTAGCGGGGTAACTTTTCATTTTTTAAAAATGGAAAGCCTTTAGGGTAGCCAGGAGTGCCCGCTGGGCTCATAACCCAGAGATCGGAGGTTCAAATCCTCTCCCCGCTATTTTTTTTAAAGTGTTGAGGAAAATGAAAAGAATTCTCGTGGTTTTGGACGGCGCTGCCGATTATCCTTATCCCACTCCTCTTCAAAAAGCTTTCACTCCTAACTTGAATGAAATTGGAAAAAACAGCGCTTTGTTTATGGCTAGGATAGCCGGGAAGATAGCTCCCGAGTCTGATGTGGGAGTGTTGAGTGTTTTGGGCTTTAAAAATCTCGGTATTGGAAGAGGTGGTTTGGAAGCGCTTGGAATGAATATTTACCATGGAAAAAGCCTATATCTAAGGGTTAATTTTGCTACTGAAGAAAAAGGCAAGATAATCGACAGACGGGCAGGTAGAAGCTTGTCTGACAGTGAAGCCGAAAAGCTGGCTGTGGAGATTAATAAAATAAAATTCAAGTACAATTTCAAGTTCACTCACACTATAAGCCACAGAGGGGTGCTTGAGATTAGAATGAAAGGGTCTAAGAGTATTTCAAACACAGACCCTGCTTACGCCAAAAATAAAAACGGGTTAACCACGGCCATGAAGAAGTTCAGCGACAAAGTTCAACTATGTAAAGCGCTTGAAAAAAATAAATTGAGCGTTCAAACGGCAGAAGCTTTAAATGAGTTGTCTGAAAAAATAAAAGTGGTTTTGAACAAGAGTGAGGTTAACAGGCGGAGAAGTTTGAAAAAACTTCCTAAGGCTAATATTTTATTATTTAGGGACGCTGAAACCGAAGTCAAGATGCTGAATAAATTCAAGAATTGGAGCATTATAGCAGACATGCCTTTAGAGAGAGGTATTGGAAAAATGTTAGGTATGAAAATAATTAAAATTAAGGCAGATCAAACAAGCAAAGGTTATGGGGAGAGAGCTAGAATAGTTAAAAAAATTATTAAAAAAAGCAATGGTATTTATATTCACATTAAAGGGCCTGATATTTTCGGACATGATGGTAATTGGAAGGGAAAAAAAGAAAATATTGAGTTGATAGATAAGTTTTTCTTTAAGAACATTAAAGATTTAACAAAAAAAACAAGAATAGTGGTGACCTGCGACCACACCACTTCTTGCAAGGCCAAAGCACATACCAACAACCCCGTTCCAGTTTTAATAAGTGGCTTAAAAGTATTTGGAGGTATTAACCGGTTTGAGGAAAATAATAATGAAGAAATTAAAGGTTATGAAATAATGAAGATATTAAATAAAAGCACGGTGACCCCTCACTTCCGATAATAAATGGTTTTTGAAATGATTTTATCAAAGAAAGAAATTTTAAAAAAAATAAAAGAGGGAAGAATTGAAATAACTCCTTTTAAGAAAGAAAATGTTCAGGCTTGTTCTATCGACTTGAGAGTTGGAGAGTATTTCAGGAAGCCTTCAAATAATAAGAAAATTTTAAAATTAAATAGTAATTATAATGATTTTTATGATAAAACGATTAAAACAAACAAATTTGTTTTAAAACCTAATGAGAGGATTCTTGCCATAACATTTGAAAGAATTAAACTTGATGATACTATTTGTGGTTTTCTTGAAGGGAAGAGCAGCATTGCAAGAAATGGATTGATGATTGACTTAAACTCAAATTTAGTGCAACCAGGTATTTTCAACAATCAGGTTCTTGAGATAATTAACTTTTCAAAGAATGATTTTGTTTTAGAGAAGGGAAAGGAGATTTGTCAGATTTTTTTTGAAGAGTTGAAAGGAAAGGAAAAATATAGTGGAAAGTTTAAGCTCCAACAAAAACCTTAAAAATCAAAACAATAATTATTAATTGATTTTAAATGTCAATAAAACCAATATATTATATATATGATTTCAAGTTTAATTGGTTTGGAGTTTTGTTATTTTCACCTTCAAATAATAAAAATTTAGTTAAAAAATATAATATTTGTAATAAATATTATTCAAAAATCAATACTGAATAGTGGAAGTAAGGGGTGGGAGAGTTGAAAAAAACACATGAACATTATTTAAAGCAGAAAAACCAGTCTTTTTCTTATTTTAAGATTAATTCAAGTGATTTGGATAAATTAAAGACTTATCAATTCACTATTTATGATTTTATAACCAATTCTTTCTCTTTTTCCCAATCAAAGAAAGATTTAACTATTAATATTCTGAATCTTTTGAAGAAAAAACCAACGAGTTTTTATGATTTATTGAAAGAATTAAACGCTAAGAAAAGCTCGCTTTATCTTGCCTGTATTTCACTTGAAAAATCAGGAATGATTGAACGGAAGGGGGTTGGAAGCCCTTATCAACTTTCAGTTAAATTTTCCCAAACTTTGAATGAATATTCAAAATGGTGGGGGGAATGGATTAAATAAAGTTGACTTTAAGTTGTTTTGCGGCTAGCAGTATATCTTTTTTTAAAATCGTTTTTCTTCCGGCGTACTTTGCAAGAAAAGAAGCTTTTGAAATCAATTCTTTGCCAGAGTCTTCCACTATTTCCCCTAGTTTTATGCTCGCGTCTTCTCCCACTCTTTGAGCGCCTGCGATTCTCATTATCTTGTCCATTTCACTTAGACTAAATACTTTATCCATTCAAAATCCCACCTCTTTTGAATTTTTTATTAATGTAATGTGAATAAATTTTTTATTTTCGGGTTTATGAAATAATTATTTTTCTTTCTTTTTCCCACCATGTTTGTTTTCGTCAATATCAAAGGAAACGGGACACTCGGCTTTCTTTTTATTTCATTATCATCATCCCCTCTTAATTGGTAGAGGGCATTGAAAACGGTGTTCTGCCCGAGTTTTGTAAAATCAATTAACTCCTGAAGGGTTAAACCATCGCTTTTCAAAAGAGTCGTTATGATTGTTTTCTGTGAGGGGGAAAGCAAAACCCACCATTCTACGTGGATGGTTGTTATATCCTCGTTTTTAACTTCGCTTTTGAATTGAGTTTTATGTTCTTGATTGTTTTCAATTCCAATCATTGAGGCGAGTTTGTTGTTTAGCTCGTCAAAAACATACCTTGGCGTTAAGAGGTTGTGTTCGGTTAAAACTTCATTTAAGTAGTTTTCTTCAAATGGGATTTCACTTCCTCCGACCGCGTTTATTCTTTTAAGTATTATCTCTTTCATTTCATCTTTTGTGAAGTTTTTTCTTTGAAAAACTTGTTTTTCTCCTATTAATTGCAATAGAGAGTCTGGAAAGTTTTCCTTATCTAAAGCCGAAAACACGAATCTCACGTTAGGAACCCCATCCATCAAATACTTGAATTCCATGTACATTGACTTGTTTTTAAGCAGGTGAGCTTCATCTACTATAATAATTATTTTCTTCCTGGATTTTTTCAGCTTTTTAGCCACGCTTTCTCTACTAATTGATTTTTTAATCAAACCAAAAAACAAGGAGTTGTCAAAGCCAAGTTCTTTTGAAAATTCTTCAACGTTTTCAGGAGGCTCTTTTATGAATTTTTTTTCAAACTCAGATTCAGGCAGGATGTAATAAACATAATACATTGCAGAGGTTTTTCCCACTCCTTTAGGTCCAAGTAACAAACAGGCTTTTGAGTCGAAAGCTAGGCTTTTTACAATGTCTTTAGCTTCAAGGGGGTGGTAAAATTTTAAGAATGTTTCCCGGTCGTTATCTCTTAGATCTTTTACAAAGGGATTTTCAGTCCAATTTAATTCTTTTAAAAGTTTCTCTTTCTGTTCAAATATTTGATTTAATTCCATTTTTATTCCCACCATAAAAGACACTTCAAATAATGTAAGATACTTATAAAAACCTTTTCCTTGATTTTACAATATTTTTAAAAGATTTTTAAAAACTCGTAAAAGAAGTTTTAAAAATCATAAAAGACTAGTAAAAGACGTGTAAAAGACTTTTAAAATATGTAAATTGTTTGAAATGCTTTTTATATTAATTGGTTTTTTTGATTCTCTCACTCCATTTTAGCAATTCTTCAATGATATTAACTATTCTATCGGTTGTTTTTTTGTCTATTAGCTTTTCTTCTTTGATTTTTTTATCCACAAAAGGAACCATCACTTCTGGTTTATTTAAAGGGCGGGCGTTTAAAAAAACCAATGTTTGCCTTAAATGATATCGTGTTCTTGAACCACCTAACCTTCCCGGTTGAACGGCTTATTATTACAATAGATTGTCTTCAAAAGAATTATCACCCTATGGTCTTGAAGCCCAGTCAATAGCGTTTTTTATGAACCATGGAATTGAATAGTCGTATTCAGAGGTTACTATTAGTATCGCGTCGGCTTTTTTCATTTTTTCTTTAAACTCCTTTACTGTAGACGGGGGTTATTTTCGTTATCTTGGTTAAACAAAAGTATTTATGTCAAAAACCTTAATTTCAGTGTTTTTCGGAGTTAATTTTTGGGCTTCATTAAGTAAAATCCCACTAAAAGATTCTTTTCTTAAACTTCCTTCGAATCCTATTATTTTAACAACAATGCAATTTAATTAGTGGCTCTTGATTATAAAACTTTATCTTTTAGATTCTATTACTTGATTGTAGAGATTGTTTAGGTAGTCTATTTTTTTGTTTAATTGTTTTATTTTTGGATAGGGTTCAACGTATTTGAGCTTTCTTTCGCATGTTGGACATTTGAATCTGTTGTTTAATGCCTCTTCAAATTCGAGGTAGTCGCAGTTTTTGTCGCAACTGTAAAAAACCGTTCCTTCTTGTGAAAGTTTGTTTCTGAGTGTTTCAAGACTTGTTTTTTTTCTGTTTAAAATATTATAAGCGGCTTTGCTTGGATTTAACTTCCACATATAAGTGTACCAACCGGTTTTCTCATCTTTTTCCCTTGTGTAGTTTACTATTCCATAGCTGAGGAGGTGGTTTAGGCTGGATCTTATTTCAGAGATTTTAAGCTTGGTTTTCTTTTCAAGGGCTTCATCTGTGGTGCTGTTGTCTCCGTTTTCTTCAAGGGCGTTTAGAACTTTTACGCCCGAATTGCCGTAGATTTCTTTGATGTAAGAATTAAGATAAAAGGATAAGCTGTTTTTTACCTTTCTTTTAACTTTTTCTTTCATATCAATTCTTCGAAAACTATAACTATTTATACTTAACCACGAGGTTTTTTTAACTACTGCTTAGTTTTTATTTTCTTTGATTTTTTGCTTGGTTTTATTTTTATTTTCCAGTTTTTGAAGTTTTCTGGTATTTTGTGGTTGTTATATTCATATAAAAACACTGCAAGAGCTGCAACTTCCGAGTGTGGTTGATTGCCTATTGAAATGTTATAGTCCGCCTTGTCATAAATTTCTCTCGGCACTTTCTCCCCTCCTATTATGATTTGAATGTTTTTTCCTTTTAACTCATTTATCTTGTCTTTTAGCCTTTCTCCGTAAAAAGTAAGGTGAACATTGATTTTTTTGTTTTTGATTTCTTTTTTCCAGTTTTTAGCGTGTTTGATTTTGAATTTTCCACCCCATTTTTTCACAACCTTTTCAACACTTTCAATAATTTGAGGGTCTTCCTCTCCTGTGAAGATTATTTCATCTGCTCCGAACGCCCTTGCTGTGAGCGCGCAGTGTGTGGTGATTCTTTTATCTCTTTTCCTGTGATTCAGCCTCAAAACGCTTATCATGTGCTTAAGAATATAGAAAAATATTTATTAAGTGTCTTGTTTCAATTAAATCTAAGTTGGGCTCGTAGCTCAGTCTGGTAGAGCAATCGGCTCTTAATTTTACAAGAGAAACCGATAGGTCGTGGGTCCGAAGCCCGCCGAGCCCGCTTTTTTGCGATTGCTAAAAAGGGTTTAAAGATTTTGCTTTTTAAAATTAACTTGTGATTGAAAATTGGAATCCGAAAATTTAACTGTTGAAACGCTTAAGAAAATTGCCGAAAAATGGCAGGAAGAGTGGGAAAAGCAAAAGGCATTTCAATTAGACGAAGAAGATGAAAAACCCAAATTCTATTCTCTTGAAATGTTTCCCTACCCTTCAGGGAACATGCACATGGGACACGCCAGAAACTATTCAATAGGCGATGCCTTGGCAAGATTCAAGAGAATGAATGGTTTTAACGTGTTGTACCCAATGGGTTTCGACGCTTTCGGGCTTCCCGCGGAGAACGCTGCAATCAAAAACAAAACAAACCCCAAAGACTGGACTGAAAAAAACATTGAAAATTTTAAGAAAAACTTCAAAAAATTAGGTTCAAGCTATGATTGGAGGCGGGAAGTGGTTACTTGCTATCCCGAGTACTACAAGTGGAACCAGTGGTTTTTCCTTAAGCTTTTTGAAAAGGGAATTGCTTATCGCAAGAAATCGCCTGTGAACTGGTGCCCTTCCTGCAAAACGGTCTTGGCTAACGAGCAGGTGGAGCGGGGAAAGTGTTGGAGGTGCAAGTCAAAGGTGGTTTTCAAAGACCTGGAGCAGTGGTTCTTCAAAATCACCGATTACGCTGAAGAACTTCTTGAAGGCTTGAAAGAGCTTGAATGGCCCAAGGAAGTTAAGACAATGCAGGAAAACTGGATAGGCAAAAGCAGTGGCGTGACGGTTGATTTTAAAATCAAAGACTCTGGCGAGAAAATTCAAATTTTCACCACAAGGCCGGACACTCTTTTTGGAGTTACCTTCATGGTAATAGCGCCAGACCATCCAAAGCTGTTGGACATTGTAAAAGGAACCAAACCGGAAAAGGAGGTCAAAGAATTCATAGAAAAAGCAATGCAAGATAAGATTTCAGGGGTTTTAGACCAGGAAAAACACGGGGTGAACACTGGTAAAAAATGTTTGAATCCCGTTAATAATGAAGAAATACCGATATATGTTGGCAATTTTGTCTTGTCAGAATATGGTACTGGGGCGATAATGTCCGTGCCTGCCCATGATCAAAGAGACTTTGAATTCGCGAAGAAGTACAAAATTCCAGTAAAAATTGTAATCCAACCTAAAAGTCAAAGTCTCGACTCTAAAAGCATGGAAAACGCTTTTGTAGAAGAGGGCATTATAGTTAATTCACAGCAATTCAACGGTTTGAAAAGCGGCGAGGCGATTGAAAGAATAAGCGACTGGCTGGAGGAAAAGAAAATCGGAAAGAAAAAAACAGAATACAAGATAAGAGACTGGCTTATTTCAAGACAAAGATATTGGGGGGCTCCAATACCAATAGTTTATTGCGAGAAGTGCGGGGTGGTTCCTTTGACTGAAAAGGACCTGCCGGTGGTTCTTCCCACTGACGTGGAATTCACGGGCACTGGAAACCCCATTGAAACTTCGAAAACTTTTCTTGGTGTTAAATGTCCTAATTGCGGTGGAAACGCTAAAAGGGAAACCGACACAATGGACACTTTCGTCGACTCTTCCTGGTACTTCCTAAGGTACACCGACCCTAAAAACGATAAACAGCCTTTTTCAAAGAAGGAAGTGCAAAAATGGCTTCCTGTTGACCAGTACATTGGCGGGGTTGAACACGCCATTCTTCACCTTCTTTACGCAAGGTTTTTCACCAAAGCGTTGAGAGATTTGAATCTTCTTGAATTTAACGAGCCTTTCACCAACCTTTTGTCGCAAGGAATGGTATTGAAGGAAGGGTCTAAAATGTCAAAATCAGTTGGAAACATCGTAGACCTTAATGAAATAATGGACGAGTACGGCCCTGATGTTCTTCGTTATTACATGCTTTCGGTAGCGCTTCCAGAAACAGAGTTCGCCTGGTCAGACAACGGAGTTCCAGCGGCATTCAAGTTCATAACAAGGCTGTGGAACGCCGTAAACAGCGCGATTTATAAAAAACCTAACAAAAATAATGATAAAACCTTTTTGGATGATTATCTAGAAGCTTTGACAAGCAAAACGATTGAAGAAGTCACAAACTATTTCAATGAAAAGAAGTTCAACCTCGCGGTGTCAAACCTTTCAACCCTTATAGACGCTTTAAGAGAGTATGTTGAAGTGAATGAGAATCCTTCTGAAAAGCAAAAAGAGATAATGCAGAAAACAGCCGAAACTCTTGTTTTGCTTATCTCTCCATTCACCCCTCACGTTTCCGAAGAGTTATGGCAAAAACTAGGTAAAAAAGGCTTTGCTTCAACCACCAGCAAATGGCCTGAAATTGAAAAATATGACAAGCAAGTTTTGGAAACAATGGAATCTTACAAGAAAATAGCGTGGGATGTTGAGAAAATCAAGGGCATAGCAAAAAACCCGGTCAAAAAAGCATTCATTTACGTTATCCCGCCTGAATTGGAAAAGTTCAGGGAGCTGCCATCATACTTAAAAAGGCACGTAAATCTTGAAGTTTCTGTTTTCTCTTCAAGCGACCCTTCAAAGTATGATCCAAAGTTAAAGTCTAAAGCGGCAAAGCCGGGAAGGCCCGGGATATACCTAGAATAATTTATCAGAATAGTTCAAAAACTTCAAGAATTGATGAATTAATCCGCTTACAATTACCTTCTTTCAATCATCTCCATAATAGCCTGCGGCGTCGAAGTCGATCAGCCTGACATTCGGTTTTCCCTTGACCATTTCAACAACAAGGTTTCCCGGGTGAATGTGGCCGTGGCGGATTCCCTTATCCCAAAGCTTTTGTTTGATCCAATTAACCTGTTCATCAACTTCTTTAGCGTGCTCCGGATGCTCTTTCTTAAAATCATCAACTCTTATTCCAACGTAACGAGTGAAAACCCTAACGCCTTCTTTTGATTTGAAAGCTCTTAAAACGCCGTTCTTCTCCAGAATAGGCTCCACATGCTCCTTCAGGTTTTTATCCTCATAAAGTTCCTTCCATACTTCAAAAGCTTCGGGATTCACCACTCTTGCTATATTGTTTGTTAAATTCTTTCCAAGAGGAACCAGCTCGCCGCCCGTCTTCTTAAAATTCAAGCGGCTTTTTGACAAATCGCTGAAATTCTCGAGCATCACTTTGTTGAAAAAATAACCTCCTTTATTCTTTCTCAGATACTCCTCTGCCATCTCTGCTTTCTTCCTGAACTCTTCAAAAGAGTGTTTGTTGAAAAAGGAGCCTACGCTCTTGAAAAAAGTGACGCCGCTTTGAATGCTTGACGGGGTGGTGTTTTTGGATATCCTTCCAAGAATGTTAAGGGTTTCTTCCAGCCTTTCTTCGCTAGGCCTTCTCCTTATTATTGCAGGCAGGGCCTTTTCCAAGAAAGCGCTCCTGTAATGCTCCGGCATTCCTTCAATTGTGTTTCCAATAATCCTCAATGATTTCACAGAAGGGTGGTATCTAACAATCTTGGTAAAGGATTTGTAGAAAGAGTCGGGTGAGCTCAGCTTCTCCTCGCCATTCCAACCCCTCCAGGTTTCGGGAACCGCGTTTAAAATCCCGCTTATCTCCTTCCAAACCTCTGCCGAACGATCAAACTTCAAAATATCCGGTATGGTTCCCAAAAAATAAGGCTGGTGGTCCAAAGACATTCTGGGAAGAATCTCGGAATGAATGACGTCATACGCGTCCCTGTAATTGTTTGAAACCTCTTTTTTGATCATTTAACAGAATTTGAAAAAACCAAACTTTTAATCCTTTCCCACAATAAAAATCCATGGCAAAGAAGAAAAACTCTCAATCAATCCAATGTAACCCCTAAAACGGTAAAACACAAGGTTTTTATTCACGTTCTTCTCTATTCTAACTACCTTATTATGGAAAGGTGGGTTGAACTGGTCGCCCTTTCTAAAATTCTTATTTTGTCTGTGCGACCCGTTCTTTTGAAAAACTCATAGCTTGGGCTTTGTTTTAAAGAAAAAGTTAATAAAATCTAATAGACGAAAGTTTAACCAAGCTGCTCTTTTAAGCAGGGTTAGATTTTTTTCAAAATCCCCTAAGGCAGAGCAGCTATGCGTCCGCCTGCAGAGCGGAATAGCGGGGTGCGACTCCCCGGCCCTGCTTGGGTTTTTAAAAATTGTTTTAGTTATAATAGGGGGTTCTGTCTTAAACCCAGAATTGTTGCCTTGTTAAAGATATGCTGTTTCATTGAAAAAGGCTGGTGAAGAAGCAATACCTGTTCACGAAGGTCAAGCACGGCTTAACAAAGCGATGAAAGAAAACCCTTCAAATACGGTCGGTCAACGGTTTAAGGGTCACTTCAAAAGAAGCTCTTGAACTTGCCGAAGAGGTTTTCAACAGAATCGGCGTTAAAATAAAAAGCGAAATAGAAAATCAATGGCATAAAGGCATTATTCTCAACACAGAGAAACGGGGTTTGTCAAGTCAAGGCAAAAACCCGAGTTTTGTAGGCATTCCTGAAATAATGGAATTTTCTATTTTGAAAAACCTACCTCAAGAAGCTATTACAATAGCTCCATCTGTAACGGCCGGAGTTAAACCATAAGATTTGTGTTTTAACGCCAACGCTGACGATGTTGCCATGTTTATGGTTTTGAAAACCAAAGCAGAAAAACTAATTCTTATACTCTGACGTTGAAGGTGTTTTTGATGAAAACAATAACCTCTTGAAAAACAAGCCAAGGAATTGATTGAAGGTAAAACTATCGACGGCAGGGTGATTCCAAAGGTTAAAACTTGCATTAAAGCGCTCTCAATCTTTAATTAAAGAATTGAATAGTGGAAAAGAGGTTGGAACGACCGTGCGGCAATAAAAC
>CAYMAH010000003.1:0-47589 GCA_964388435.1 Microcaldota archaeon
AACGTTGGAAAGAGCACTTTTTTCCAAGCCTTGACTTCAATAGCCGTGGAAAGAGCTTCAAGGCCCTTTACCACCATAAAGCCGAACAGGGGAATGGGCTATGCTGAAATCGAGTGCGTGGACAAGGAGTTCAACGTTCAGTGCAACCCAAGGCACGGGTTTTGCATAAACAGCAGAAGGTTCGCTCCAGTGGAACTTCTTGACGTTGCTGGTTTGGTGCCGGGAGCACATGAAGGAAAGGGATTGGGAAACAAGTTTCTTGATGATCTTAGACAGGCAGACGCGCTTATTCATGTCATTGACCTGAGCGGTTCGACAAACGAAAATGGAGAGGTCGTGGAAAAGGGAAGCTACGACCCCGCAAACGACATCAGATTTTTAGAGGATGAAATAGCTTTTTGGATTAAAGGCATCCTGGAAAACAACTGGCAAAAGCTTGCAAGAGAAAAGAAGAAGGCAGACGAGGTTTTGTACAATCAACTTACCGGGCTAGGCATAAGCGGCGGTTCGATTCACAAAACGCTTTTGCAAACAGGATTGATTGAAAAAGAGATTGAGAACTGGAGCGAAGAGGATAAAATGACGTTTTCAAGAAAGATAAGAGAAGAAAGCAAGCCGATAATAATAGCCGCGAACAAGTGCGACGTTTCAACAAGCGAGGAGAACTTCAAAAAATTAAAAGAAGAATTCCCGAATATGCCTATAATCCCCACCTCAGCAGAAGCCGAAATCACGCTAAAAGAAGCCGGAAAGAAAAAACTTATAGACTACATTCAAGGAGACAGGGAATTCAAGGAAAACGAAGGGTTAAACGAACAACAAAAGAAAGCCCTGGAAATAATAAAGAAAATAATGGATAAATGGGATGGAAACGGAGTTCAAAAATGCCTGAACAAAACGGTCTTCGATGTTCTCAAATACATAGCTGTATTCCCGGCAGGCGTTAACAAGCTTTCTGACAAGGATGGAAACGTTCTTCCCGACGTTTTCCTGATGAAGCCAGGAAGCACGGCGTTGGACTTCGCGGCTACCATTCACTCTACAATGGCTGAAAAATTCATAAAAGCCATTGACGTTAGAACAAAAAAGGCGTTGGGCGGGGATCATGTCTTGAAACACAGGGACTGCATCGAGATTTTCTTCAAACACTGAAAGCAACAAAAGCCAGCGAAAAACTTAAAATTAACAATGTAAAAAATGGAAATCATGAGAATAAATAAGGTAGACGAGGTTACAAGGAAAACCCTTCAGAACGCTATAGAAATAGGAAAGGCAGGAAGCTTGTTTATAATAGGAAAACCAGAGAAAAAATACTGGAAGACAAGCTACAAAAAAATCAAAAAACTAAACATACTAAACGGCGATGATAATCAGGTTATAAAAAAACTTGCTGAAATAGACGGCGCTGTGATAATAGACGAAAAAGGATATATGATAGCTTACGGAGTAACAATCAAAACAACCAAGCATGTTTTGGGGCACGGGAAAAGGCACGCAAGCGCTGCGGGGATAAGCACGCACAAAACAATCGCGATACTATCATCAGAAGAAGATGGTTACGTAAGAGCTTACAAAAATGGAAGCTGCATTGAAGAGATAAACGCTAAAACCAAACTGCCGACAACAACCATTCAAAAACTAGCAAACTTCATAAACCATCCCGACGTTGCGGCTTTAACGGCGGGGGGAGTGGCGCTGTCAATAGTAGCCGCCCCTCTTACAGTTCCTTTTCTTGTTTTCACAGGCACTTACTTTCTAGTCAACAAATCAATCAACGCGATGAAATGAAAAATCAATTTCTATTCACTTAATTATGAAATAATCCAAAAGGTTACTGTCAAAACCACTCTCAAGCGTTTAAAACCAAAAGGCTTCAAGAAAGAAAAGACTGGTTTTTGTCATATTTCTTATAATTCCACCAAAACATGGCCGCAAGCCAAGAAAAAATAAAAACAGCTACTATCACATAGCCAACGCTCTCAAAATCAAGATTATTTATAAAAGCGAAAAAAGAGCTGGTTAAATTCAACTCGGTTGACAAAACCTGAATCAATTCAATTCCACCTATTACAAAAGCAACCAGTATGGATATTACCGTGACAGTTAAATTATAGAATACTTTTCTTATAGGATTAAGGAAAGCCCACCCATAAGCAAAGCGCATTACAACCCCATCACTAGTGTCAACCAGCACCATCCCACAAGTAAACATGAAAGGAAGCACCAGAATCATCCATAATGGAGCTGAACTTGAAACTCCAACGCCAACGCTTATAGCAATCAACGCAACTTCAGTAGCAGTGTCAAAGCCAAGACCGAAAAGAAGCCCAATCGGATAAATCTGCCACGACTCTTCAACCAACTTAAAAAGGCTATTGAAAAAACGGTTCATGAAACCCCGTTTGTTCAACATTTTTTCAAGCTCTTCCTCATTCACTTTTTCAGCCTTTGCTTTTTTAAAAACATGGTAAATGTCAAAAACTATCAAAGTGTTCACCAAGCCTATTATTATAAGAAAAACCCCTGAAACAACTGTGCCCGCCAATGCGCCTACGCTTTGAAGCGCGGGTATTACCCCTACCACAATTTTAGTTAGATAAATAAGAGCAATGATGAGCGCAACAACTACCGTAGAATGACCAAGCGAAAACCAAGTTCCAACAGTAAGAGGCTTTTTGCCATCGTGAATCAATTTTCTAGTGGTGTTATCTATAGCAGCTATGTGGTCAGCGTCAAAACCATGTCGCAAACCCAAAACAAAACAAACAACGCCAAGACTCGCCAGAACTGGATTTAAATTTCCAACTACAACAGAACCCATAAACCCAAGCAAAGTCAAAGATATCAGAACAAGATAGATAGCAAGAATTTTAGCCTTCTCCAAATTACTTAGGCTTAAACTCACTCCAACATTTTCAATTGACGAAGAGCCCATAATAAAAACTTTTGGTTAAAAAAAAACGCCTTAGCCGGGATTTGAACCCGGGTCACAGGCTCGACAAGCCTGTATGCTAGGCCACTACACTACTAAGGCATTGAAAAAAATCCCGCTGGCCTGACTTTCAAAATTTTTTTTTTGAACAGGCAACCCTCTGGTATCCGCATCTTTGCAAGTGTCAAACTACAGCCAGATGCTCTGCCGTTGAGCTACAGCGGGACTTTCAACGAAAATATTTATAAACGCCAATGCTTTTAACTTTTACGTGAAAAAAAACCTGTTTTTAATGTTATTGCTTATAGTTGGAGTAACAACTGCTTTTGACTTCAACGCGACAAATGTTTACCTTAAAAGCGGGGAAACTTCAAGCTTTGTTAACTTCACTTACAACAACCAGAATTTTTACATGATGAAAATCAACGGGCAGGAATCAATAATATTCCAATCCAATAACACTCCGGTGACTGATCAAAACTCGATAAACCAGCTTTTAAGCGCTTACTTTTCAAGCCAATTCTCCCAGCTTCCTTTTAATAATATTGAAAGCAAAATCAACGCGAGCTTTAACAACGTCAGCTTTTACTACGGGGGTTGTCTGCAAAGTTTGGGATATTTTGTAGATAATTCAATGAATAATTATATTGAAACGGTTATAAGCCCGGCTCAAGGTTTAAATTGCAGGTCACAATGGCTTGCTTATCAGGATATGATAAATATAACTTCAAATCAAATTCAAACTCTTTTCAATTTAAACCAAAGCATCCAGCAATTCTATAATTATACTCAACAAACTAACCTCAATAATATTTTAAATGCATTAAATTCCATAAATACCTTATCTCAACAACTAGATTCGGCTTATTCACAAATTACTAACGATTTTACTACTTTTACATATTTTTGCCAAAGTAATACAACAAATAATGTAGTGGTTCAAATGCTTTTAACTCCCGCTCAAATCAACAATAACGTTAGTTGTTTTTATCAGAGTTTTATCGATCAGGATTTGAAAAACATTGCAAGTCTAGCGCAACAGGGAAATAATTACAATATTCAAAGCATGGAAAACCAGATTTACGCTCAAACAAGTCAAAGAATAAATTCCGCGCAAATAGAAATTCAAAAAAGCAATAGTTTAAACGAAATGCAGAGTGCTGAGGCAACCTATCAAAAAGTTAAAAATTTCTACGCTGGAACTAGCGTTTCAACCTCTTTTCTTTCAGACTTGCAATTGCAAGCTCAAAACTCTCTCAACTCATCGAATTTTTCAAGCGGAATTATTGACAATTTCAGCAAATCTGTCCAACAGCTTTACGGAGTGTCAAGCCAGTTCAATGTTACCACTTACTCTCTTTCAAACACTTTAAACGCGATAAATACCGCCATTGAAAGGGTTGGAAGAAGCGACCCTAGAATACAGCAGGCGCAAGCCAATTATACAAGCCTAAACAGCCAGTTTAAGGCTTACGCGCAGCAACTGTCGAACGGAGGGGTTGTGACTGGAAGCCAGCTTCAAACCCTTCAAGCGCAGTCCGACTCCCTTTCAAACTACGTCTCTTCCCTTCAACCTCCTGAAAACCAGTTCGGGTGGCTTCAGATAATAGCAGTCATCATAATAATAATCGTAATAATAGTCGTTCTGTTCTACTTCAGAAGGTTCAAGAAAACCCCTCCTAAAATAACCGATTTGAAGACTGGCTACTCTCTAAACTCCAACAACTCCGGGCAAACCCAGTTGAAAAAATAAAAAAACCTTCTTAAAAAAAAGGCTTATTTTATGTACGCAACATAGATGTCGGCTTCTATAATACTCCCGTTCTGCGAGACGTAGTGGTGAACGAAATAAATATTCCCTTTAGAGTCCAGTGCAGGCTCGCCAGCAAAGTTCGATATTATTTCAGAGGGAACCCCCGCGCCATTCCATACAGAGCGGAAAGTAGCGGGGCCCGGATAACCCATGACAATGTAGCCCGTGAACCACAACTCTTTGCCATCAGGAGTGATGAAAGAAAAGTCAAAGAAATAAAATGGGGGGACCGAGATTTGAACTCGGGTCTTCAGCTCCCAAAGCTGAAAGCATACCAGGCTAGCCCATCCCCCCCTAAAAATATATAACTATTTACATATACAAATACTTAAATAGCAGTATGATTAAATATTATAAACATGAACAAAACACTAACCGTGAATGTAAACACCGAAGTTGAAAGGCAATTTAGACAAATAGCCAAGAGCAGGTATCGTGGAGCCAAGGGCTTTCTTGGAAAAGCTTTAACCGAGTCTATGAAATACTGGACGAGCATGCAAGAAAACAGCGACATAGATGCAAAAGCAATACTTGAACTTGAAAAGGGGTTTAGGTTAGGCAAATTCAACATAAACAGAGACGAATTACATGAGAGATAAAATTTTATTCGACACGAACATTCTGGTATACGCGTATGATTTGGATGAGATGGAGAAAAGAAAAGTATGCAGTAAATTAGTCGAAGATGTTTTTAAAGGCAATTATGATGGAGTCGTTACAAATCAGATACTTTCAGAGTTTTTCAATGCAATGACCAGAAAAATAGAAAACCCGCTTTCTAAGGAAGAAGCGATTCAGATAGTAAAAAAATATATAATATCCGCCAAATGGATTAAAATTAATTATAATACAGACACCGTACTTAAAGCAAGCGTTTCGTCATCCTATTTTAAAACCTCATTCTGGGACACGCTAATCGCCGAAACAATGAAAGAAAATAACATTTCCAGGATTTTTACAGAGAACAAAAAGCACTTTTCAAAAATTCCACGCATAAACGTCATAAATCCAATAAGTGAAAATATCAAGATTTAATAATAAAAACACAAATTCTACTTTTTAGACATCCTGCCGCGGGGCTTTGCAACCTTCAACTGAGGGTAGACCATTGAAACTTCCTCCCTTGTTATGAAAGGGGAAAACCCTGCTTTGTTGAGAAGGTAATAAAAAGCATACTCCTTCAAGGTTGAAGGCTCTTCTGAAAATTTTTTGAAGTCGAGTTTTCCAAGCTGGGTTAATGCTTTCGATATGTTAGAAAAGCCAGTTCTTTTCGACTCAATTCCTTGAATTTCATTTTGAAATTCTAGCCACTTGCTTGTTGACAGCTGCGCTGTTTTTGCCTGAAGAGTTTCCATGCTACCGCTCAGCGTAAACAAAACATCTTCTTTTGGAGAGTCAACCCTAACTTTTTTTACCACGGTCAAATTCTCCTGCCTTATGAAAAACGTGAAATCTTTTGTTTTTGACTCTGAAACTTTAAAATCTTGAGGAAAATCATTGGTGAAAAAACGATTCACCACGACTGAAAACGCCATTTTCTCCAAACCAAGCTTAAGCGTCTCGCCAAAACCTGAAAAATCAACTTCAGACAGTTTCTTGAAATCTCCGAAACTCAGTTCAGAAAGCTCCTTCAAACCGCCGGTTACATTCGGATTGAAAGAAAAAGGAAGAAAAGAAAACATTTCAACGCCTATCAAGTGCTTGAAATTATTAAGCTGTTTAAACAGCTCAGCCGAATCAGGATTTTCGCTTTTAAATTCAAACTGATGAGAGAAATGCGAGTTAAGCCAAATCATCTTTTACAATTCAACCTTGTTCAAGAAATTTTCTAGAGGCCCGCCCAACATCAGTTGACAATTCATATGCCCCTCCTGCGAAAACAGCGCCGCAGCTTTTACACTCCCAAACCGCAAACCCCTTCCTTCTGACTCTCTGCTTGCCACATACGGGGCATTCGTAAGAGCTTCGCTGCCTTTCAAGCACCTTGCTTTCAAGCTTTCTTATTCTCACTCCATAGCGCGATCCCATTTATTTAACACCTTTTTTATAAATTAAGCTTTAAAAAAATTTAAAACACTTTTGCGTTCAAAAATTTAATCTTTTTTAATATATTTCACCAATTCTTCATGCTTCTGCATCGCAATGTCCACGCAATCCAAAACTTCCTTTTTTGAAAAGCTTACCGACCCGCTCTTCTGAGTGGAGCAGACAAAACCCCCATCGGCGATGCCGATAGTCAAACTGCCGCTGCCCGCGTTCTCCTCCTCAACATCGCAGTCCAAAAGAATCTTCCCGTTTATTTTGCAGAAAGTTGAAGTGGTTACTCTGTTCTTGATTTCCATTTTTTTAGTTCTCTTCTCCCGGTCAAACTCCTTTGACTCTGATTTATATTCGGGAATTAAAAGATTGGATAAAGCGTTCATAACCGCAAGAGTTGCCGTGTCGGTAAGATTGCCGTCATTGTCCAAAACATAAAAGTCAACGAAAACACCTAAAACTTTCTCATCAAATTTCAAACCCTGCATTTCAAGAACGTTAGCCGCCCTGATGCCTCTGTCAACCACTCTGGCAAGCTCGATACTTTCAGGGGTGGGAGGTCCGGCTGAATATGAATAATAGGCTAAGGGCATTAATTCCGAGTTTACCATCAAAACACCCTCATCAGGTCTGTCTGAAAAAGGCTCCATCAAATCAATTTTAATCCCCACAATAACCTTTGAATTTCCAATGCTTGCTATACAGCTTCCCTCAGCGTTTTTAAGGACATTGTTTTCGATTTTAACCTCTCTATAATTGTTGAAGTCCCTTCCTTCTTTTCTCTTGCCTTCTTTCAACAGCGTTTTAACATATTCTGCTTTTATTTCATCCATTATCATTTTCATTTTCCAATCACTCCATTTTCTTTTTTACCGCTTCAATCTCAAGAGCGTTAATCTTCTTTGACGCTTCAAAGCACAAATCAATGCTTCTTTCAAACTCCTGCCTTGTAAGAAGCCCATCCATCTGAAGAAGTAGAATCTCAGAGTTGGAAGAGTTGAACATTACTGGAACGTCACTCTCTCCGTAATTATCCTCAAGCTTGTTCAAATCAACTGCAAGCTGCCCGTCAACCTTGCCGACGCTTACCCCGCCTGCAAATCCTTTCACAGGAATTCCAGCGTCCACAAGAGCCACGCTTGCAGCAGTGAAAGCCGCCACTCTTGTTCCACCGTCGCTTTGCAAAACCTCAACATCTATGTCAATGGCAGTGTTAGGAAACTGCTCTGTTAAAATAAGATTTTCAAACACGTGCTTTCCCATTTTGCTTATTTCAATGCTTCGCCTGTTGGGCCCTCCCCTGCTGTGCTCTTCAAGTGAAGAGAAACTGCACATCACATATCTAAAATTAACAATGGCCTTGAAGGGGTCGCTGAAATGCTTTGGGAAAACCTCTCTGGGCCCGTAAACACCCGCTATAACCTTGTTGCTTCCCCATTCCACCATGGCAGACCCACTGGCGTTCTTGAGAACGCCACTTTCTATTTTAACGCTTCTTAAATCGCCAAGAGCTCTACCATCGGTTCTTTTCCCATTTACTATCAATTCTGGTTTATTTGCTTTGTTCATTTAACCTCGCCTCTAAAAAATTCTTTATTCTATCAGTTAAACCCGAAGTATGAGCCTCGTCAGATATTTTCCTTATCGCTTCTACAGCAAGCACGACATTGCCATTCTTTAGGAACACCCTGCCGTTTTTACCGACAAAAATCTCACTCTTAGTCAGGCTTCTAACCATTTCAATCATGCTGTTGTTTCTTCCTATTATTCGTGGAACGGTCACAGCGCTCACTTCTAAAACTTCTCCATTGAAAAGCTTTTTAGGCTCGACAAGTATCAAATTGTTAATCTCATCAATGCTGTCAACTCTGGCAATCAAAATATCCCCGATTCTGAACTCCTGTCTTAAATCTCTTGAATCGAGAACGCCCTGAAACGGAGCGTTTACATCTATCAAATACCCCGAAAACCTTTCTTCCATTACCACACCCACTATCAAATCTCCTGGAAACGGAGTGTATCTTCCTTTCAGCGGGATGAAAAATCCGTCTGAAAGTATTCCGACAACCGAAGAGTAAGTCTTCCCATTCTCAATGTACGCGCCTGAAAGCCTTTTTGGGAAGTCGAAAATCAACTCTCCAGGCGTCACTATTTTTTTTTCCATTTTTCACAAAACCTTTGTTTGAACACTGCCACCCGTCAGCTTGTTCATTTTATTATAAAAATCATCCTGCAAACCCGCGGGAAAAACACAAACTCCAACCAAACTTCCGTCACTTCCATACTCGCTTTTTTCAAGGCCAAACTCCTTCAAAACACCGAATGCCCTGCCCGCGAATTGAGAGTTGACCTTCACTGCTATTTTAATGTTTTCTATTTTTATTGGAAGAATCTCCCTAATCTTTTCAACAGCCTCTTCCATCTGCTTGTCCACGCTTTTGAAAAGATCAACCTTGAACTTAACCTCATCCAAAGCACTTTCAATCCTTTGCGGCGGGTGGGGCGCCTTATTATGGGGGTCGATGCAGTTCCTTGATATCAGCGATATTATCCTCGCCTTCTTCTCCTCAAGAAGCTTTCTCCTTCTTTCAGTTGTAAGCTGAAGTTCCCCCTCATTTACTATAATTTCTCCAACACTGACAGAATCGGAAGTGCCGAAAATCTTCTTCAATTCAGCGTCAGACGGTCTGTCTCCCTTTTTAGCGTCCTTGAAAATCTCATCAACGCTTAAAACGTTAGAAAAATCTTTTTTAACCCCACTCTTGAAATTATAAGCTTTGTCCTCATCCACGAAAACCTCGAACTTTTCTCCCCCTCTCTCCAGCCGGGCTATTATAGAACCCTCAAGCAAACAAAAATCACCATTTCACGAATTTCAATCCTTACCGCCCAAAAAAGCGGCTATCTCATTCTTAGAGTAAACTTTCATTACCCCGTCGTTTGAAATAAAAGTAATGTCAACCATTGAAGCGGTGAGTTTCTCCTCCACGCACTTCTTTAAACCTTTCAATGCAAGTTTTATAGCGTCATTCAAACTCATTTTGTCTTTGTACTCCTTTTCAAAAAGCTCTTCAACAATTTTCTTTCCACTTCCTATAGCTGTTGCTCTATACTCAAACAACGCTCCGCTTGGATCAGTTTCGAAAAGCCTACTCTCGCTGTTCACTCCCGCTATCAAAAGCGAAACACCATACGGTCTAACTCCAGCGTATTGAGTGAAAAATTGAATGTGATCCCCGATGCTTTTAGCCAAGCTGTCAACAGATATGGGCTCGTCATAAGTAAGGTGGTGATTTTGAGCTTCCAGCCTGGCAAAATCAACAAGCTTTCTAGCGTCGGCAACCAAACCGCTTGAAGCGGCCGCTATATGACTGTCAATAGCGTAGATTTTCTCATGAGACTGTTCAATTAAAAGAGAGGAATAGATTCTCTTGTGAGCTATCAAAACAACCCCCTCAGCGCATATCAATCCAATGCTAGTAGTTCCGGTTTTAACCGCCTCCCTAGCATATTCTACCTGGAAAAGCCTTCCGTCAGGAGAGAAAACCGTTATCGCTCTGTCATATGCACTTTGTTGAGGAGGATACATTTTAAAATTACCACCAATAAGACTTATTGAATTTTTAATTTAAACGCTATTTATTATAAACATAATCAATAATAATCTTTTTGTTGAATTTTAATTTAAAAAATTAAATTCAAAAAATACTAGTTAGATGTCAACGCTTTTATAGTGCCGCTTATCTTTACAACTCTTACCACCGTTGGACTTGCACCCTCTTTTGCCTTAAGAGCGGTCGCTGCTATCACCTGCTCAAGCCCTTTGAGATAGCACTTTGCAACCCACTTATCGTTGAACTGAAAAAGAATCTTGAAATTGGATTCCGAAACTCCATTCTCGCCTATAAAACTAGAAACAGCCCTTTCTATCAACTCCCTGCCTCCGCTTGACTCTATAAGCAAATACCTGCTTTTAATCTTCAAAAAACAACACCTAACGTTTCAACTCTGCCAGAAAAAGCGTACTCCGCCTGTCTATAATCTAACCCGAGGGTTATCCCAATGGCAATCCATTCCCTTGGAGTTTTAAGCTCGCTTTCCTCCATAGCCCTGCTTGTAAAAACAAAACAGGCTTTTTTTCTAAGGCAGAATTTAAGAAAAAGCCTTACTCTATTCATAAACCTCGCTCTCTCCGTCCCTTCAACCCTGAGAAAAAACGAGATGGGTATTTCAAAACACTTGTTTCCCTCAATCACGCTTTTCACTAATAGTTTATTCTCGTAGAATTTTTTAACCCTGAAAGGATTTACAAGCGCGAAGTTTTTTTTCTTGCACTCCCCGACAACTTTCTTCTCATCTCCCTCTATCACGGGAAGGGAAATTGCTTTTTCAAACCCGAACTGCCTCTCCTTTTCAGCCAGAAGAGGTTTGGAAATATTCAAATCATAAAATTTCATTCAAGCATCACTTAACAAATAAAAGAATAACAAGACTGGACGCTATTCCAATGAAAAACAAGAAGGGAACTATAATCTTTACCATGGAAATCAAAGCGTTTATAGTGCCAATGAACTCCGAAGATTTCTGAACACCTAAAACGTTAATTTTAATGGTTCCAGTTTCAATCTTAGCACGGCAATTCTTAACATTTTTCACTGCCTTCTCAACAGTCTCCAATGCTATTGGAATCAAACTTTCGTCAGTTAGAGGATTATGTATCCCTTTGACCAGGTTAACATAATGAGAGTCGGTGGTTAAAACATCAACAAAATCAAAACCCTTCACCGAGTTTATAAGCTTCTCTCTAAATAGTGGAATGCAATTGTTAGCGTCAAAGACAATCAAACAATGCTTTTCAACTCCTTCTATAACCGCCACTTTAATGCCGGCCATACCAACCTGCTTTGAGTTAACGGCGGTTTCAGCAAATCCTATCCTTAGATTTTCAGAAGACTTAGACTTTTTTATGGTTTCAACGCTTTTCATCAGCCTTTCGAAAACATCGCTTCCGAAAAAACTTATACTACCCCTTGAATTATGTCGGTCAACTATAACCGCGTCGCTGAAAAAAGACAATGCCCTGCTTCTTAAAGCAAAACCTATCGCTTGGTCTATATCCTCGGTCGCCGAAGGGGCGTTGGAAAAGGTAAGAAAAGCCTTGCCGCCAACATCAAAACCGTCAATCATGCTGTCGCCTACTTTAGAATGAAGAAAAGAAATTTTAGAAGAATAAATGCCTTTTCTGACAAGAGACTCTACCTCGTCGTTTACTATCTTAACGCTTGAAGCGCTCACAGGATTGAAATCGTGATTAGCAGCCCCTTTAAAAACAATAACCGGACAATGGTATTTCTTTTCAAGATGCTCTGAAATCAAATACGGAAAAGCACTACCCCCAAGAGTTCCAAGAGGTCCGTAGTGAATCATTGGAACCACAAACATGCCCTCAAACCCCTTGTTTTTAAATGAAACCACGCTTACAAGAGTGTTGACTTTCTCAGAAGAGACGCTGAACAGTGTTTCCAGTTCCCTGCCTCCGCTGAGCCATTGGGACATGAAAAACCTTGAAACCTGAACCGCTGAAACTCCGAAGTTTCTTTTTGTCGGCGCGTTGATGACAATCTCCACGCTCCACAAAACCAGAAGAAAAATTAATATTGTTGTAACAAGCTGGAAAAAAACGGTAAGGGAATTAAATGTCAATGGCTGCAAAAAGCCAATCAACTTCCAGAAAAGCAGGAAAAAAAGAAAAAGAACAGGTTGAATGAAGCTTAAAACAAAGCTTTTGAGCTTGAGGTTAAAAGCGAAGAAAAGCACCACAAACCAAAGCAGGTAGACAAGAGCGCTTGAAACTACTGCAAGAACAACCACTCCTTGGCTAAAGCCGACCTCTGAAAATAAAAGTCCAAGAAAAGAAAAAAGCAGAAAAACAACAAGCCCAACCATTCCTGTAAAGAGAGAATGCTTAACGTTCTTGAATTTTTTAATGCCAGAAACAATGAAAGCGGGAATCAAAACAGAAAACAACAACACAACAGAAGAAAAGCCTAGAACAAGCGATTTAACAGAAAGCCCGAAAGCGAAAGCGCTCCAGAAAAAACCGAAAAGCAGCGACAGCACCAATGAATAAACAAGGATTTTGCCTGTTGACGGAATGTTGAAGAAGATTTTAGTGAAAAACAAAGCCTTATCTCTTAAATCATTCAAATTCAATCAACCTTGTCTTCAACCAGACGCTTTTTAAGAAACTCCGCATTTTCTATAAACTCGCTTACAGTCAGTTTAAAGCTCTTTTTTTTCTTGCAAGAGATTTTCATCAATTCAAGCGTAAGATAGCGCAGCTCACTGTTAACCGCCGCTAGGTCATCAAAATCGCTCCACTCTTCGTCCATGGTTAATAATTAAAGGAAAAAAAATAAAAATACGACTGAGAAAATAAAATACATGAAAATCGCAGGTTTGGATGCAGAAGAAAATAAAATATCGGAAAAAGTAGCTGTGATAAGCCCAGGCTTCAGAGCAACAAAAAACGAGAAATACCTGATAAAAATAAAAAGGGAAATAGAAAAAAGGGGAATATCAACCATAATTTTCACATTCAGAATGAAAAAAATAACAGTTAAAAGCGAGCTTAACGACCTGAATAAAATAGTAAAAAAAGCTGAAAAATATGATAAGATAGCACTGGTAGGGCACAGTTTTGGAGGACTTATATCAATAATATACGCCGGAAGCACAAACAAAAAAAAGATTAAAACTTTAGTTTTACTATCCGCTCCTGCAAGTGAAAAATCCAGCGGAAGAGAGTGGATTAAAAAACTGAAAAAAGAACTAAAAGAAGAAAAAGCAACATCTAAAATCAGAAAAGTTAAAATTCCAACTCTTATAATTCAAGGAGTTTTAGACGAAAGAATTTCAAAAAACAGCGGGAGGAAACTTAAAAAAAAGATAAGCGGAAGCGTGCTAAAGGAATTCAAGACGGATCATTTCTACACAAATAGGAGGGAACTTAAAAAAATAAGCATGGAAACTGCAAAATGGATTGAAAAACAACTAAAGTAATAAAAACAGCAAAAACCAAAATATAATACGTGAATCTGGAAAAAATATGCCCGTCGTGCGGGAGAAGTGGAGTCGAATTTATAGGCAGCTTCTGCAAGGACTGCTATCTCAACAAAAACAAGCTTATCGAAGTGCCAAGAATGGTTGAAGTGGTGCAATGCAGGCAGTGCGGAAAAATAATAGGAGGAAGCGCAGAGGATATTGTAAAATCAAAAGCGAAAACCAAGTTCGATGGCAGGATAGAATTCGATAACGGCAAGATAAAATTCGAAACCGAAATACAAGGGGTAAAAATCAACCAAGAGTTTCCGGTAGAAGTGAGATTAAAAAGCAGGCTGTGCGAAGAATGTGGAAGAATAAAAAGCGGGTATTATGAAGGAATAATTCAAGTAAGAAATGACAGAGGAGAGGAGATAATAAAAAAAATCCAGGAGAACACCTTCATCTCAAAAATTGAAGAGCAAAAAAATGGGATAGATATTTACACAGGAAGCGCAAAAGAGACTAGAAAAACGCTTAAGCGAATGGGTTTGAAGGCAAGTGAAAGTAAGAAACTTTATGGCATGAGAAGGGGAAGAAATTTATATAGAACAAGTTTTCTCGTTCGTTGAAAACATTTCTGTCAACGGTAAGCAAAATAGAGATCTGGATAATCAACAATAAATTTAAATATTTTAAAATAAACTATTGTGAAATTTTTTTCAAAGACTCATTCAAAACGTTCAAATCCTCGTTGGTTAAAAGAAGAGGCAGCCCCTCGCTCTCGGCTATTTTCACAGCGAGTTTGTCAACCTTTGTAACTCCATGCAAAACAACTACAACTGGTTTTATAGGCGAAACTCTAACCGCCACCATCGGACTTCTACCTGTTTCAACATGGGTGAATATCAACGCCCTCTGAGAAGTGGTGCTGTAAATCTTCATGAAACTCTCGTAAGGCAATTCCAAAATTATTTTAATGCTGTCAAGAATAGTACATCCGAAAAGCATTTTGTTCTTAGCCTGCTCTCCAGCCAAGAATTTTGCGTTGATTATCTTTGCAAACTCATCGATGGTTATCTCCTTGTTAAAGTCAAAACTCTGAAAGAAAACATTATTAGCGTCATACTCCTTGAATTTTTTAACTACCTGCCCTCCCCTCTGGATGTCAAGCTGAATAAGCGCTTCCACAAACCGCTTTATAACAACTATTCCTGGACTCTTTCTCCTTGAAGCCTCATAATCGCTCACGGTTGAAGGGCTTATCTTCAGAAAATCGGCTATTGCAATCTGAGGAATTCCAAATATCTCCCTCCATTTTCTCATGGTATCTCCGGGAAATTCCGACAAGGCTATTTCTCCGGCAATCCTGAGTCTTAAATCTTCCATTCAATTTCATTTAATACATACATATATTAAAATCTTGTTGAAATAAAAAAAACCATGCATTTAAACATCGAAAGAAAAAATCCAAAAAAATTCAAAACATCAGTCTACGGAATAAAAATAAAGGGAAGTGAAAATATTTACGAACCGCACGAAGACTCGGAAATGCTTTCAAAAGCGGTAAAAGAAAACGCTTTTGGGAATTTTTTAGATATGGGAACTGGAAGCGGGCTGCAGGCTATATCGGCATTCAAAAACAAAAAAGTGAAAAGCGTAACCGCTGTTGACATCAGCACAGTTGCCTTAAAAGAAGCCAAAAAAAACGCAAAAACAAACAAAGCAAAGGTAAGATTCAAAAAATCTAATCTTTTTTCAAATATAAAGGATAGTTTTGACTGCATAGCCTTCAACCCTCCATACCTTCCTACAAGCAAGTGGGAAAAACTCTCAGGGGAAATTAACTTGGCATTCGACGGAGGTGTGAGTGGGAGAAGGGTAAGCAATGAATTCATCAAACAGGTTAAAAAACACCTTAAAAAAAAAGGAATCATTCTAATGGTCGGAAGTTCGCTTTCAGAGTATGAAAAAACAATCAACAATTTGAAAAAAGTCGGTTTTGAAACTGAATTAGTAGATAGGAAAAACTTTTTTATTGAAGAAGTGGTGATAATAAAGGCATGGCTTCACTGAATGCCGGACCGGAATTCTACGCTGCGCAGCAGAGGTACAGCGACGCTAAAACGCCTGAGGAAAGGCTGGAAGCATTGAGAGAAATGTACCGTTTAGCTCCAAAGCACAAAGCAAGTGAAAACCTGCTTAAAGACATAACAACTAAAATAGGAAAAATAAACAAGGAAATAGGAAAAATAAAAAGGGAAAAATCAAGAAAAAAAGAAAAAGCGGAATTCAAAAAAGAAGGAGTTCAAACAACGATAGTAGGAGTTGAAAACGCTGGAAAAACAGCTCTGTTCAACATTCTTGCAGGACAGCACAACCTATCAAGTCAAACCCCGTTTGAAACAAAAAAATTCACTCCGGGAACAATGAAATTCGAAAATATAAAAATACAATTGATTGACACTCCAAGCCTTACCGAAGCGAATTTCGGCCAAATTTCAAGCCACTGCAAAAACTCTGAATTGATTATTTTTTTAATTGAAGAAAACGCAGAGAAAAAAATTCAAGATGAATTTCTAAGTTGGCTTGACAGAAACAAAATAAAAAAAATAGTTTTAAAGCCAAAAAAAGATCTGACTGGATTACAAGAAGAAAACAACTACAACATTATCGATGATAAAGATGTTGAAAAGATTAGGAAAAAAATCTTTGAAGGCCTGCAGATAATAAGAATTTACACCAAACCCCCACATGGGAAGCCGGACTACAGCGAGCCAATAATACTCAACAAGGGAGATACTGTAAAAGAGGCAGCCGCTAAAATCCACAAGGAGTTTGTCAATTTCAGAAGTGTTAAGGCTTGGGGTTCGACAAAGTTTCCAGGCCAGCAGATAAATTCAGACTATGAATTGAAAGATGGAGATTTAATAGAAGTAAAAGTCTAAGTCTTCTCGTCATCTTCAGATTTTTGGGATTTTTTATACTTTAAGTAAGCGTAATAAGCAATTATTAAAATTACAGCAAGACCAATGAATTCATATAGAGATGAGGTTGAAAGCACGGGAGAAGGCTGATTAACAGGAACAACGGGAACAGAAAGCAGAGATTGAGCCTGTTGTATTTCATTTGAGATTTGAGACATCAGCGAAATAGCCAGAGGATAAGCCGACTTTGAATTCATCAAAACGACAAGTTGATTATAATCAGCAGCAAGCTTTGTGAAATTGAATCCCTTAGACTGCAAAACTGAGATTGTCGAAGAGGATGAAATTAATGAAAGTTGGCTCTTGATATTTGAAAATTCATTCAATGCCTGAATCTCCACCACTCTTGACTCAAAATTGCTAACCGCTTGGGAAGCGCTTGCATTGCTCAAAGTTGGAATGTTGTTGTAATAATTCAAAATAAGCTGAAAACTCTGAGGATTCGGAACTGACGGATATATATAATAAATCTTGGACATCAAACCAGAGGAGGTATTTGAATAACTGAGATTGTTAGCTATTGGAGTCAAAGCATTATCAAAAGCGTTTATAGCAACTATCACATTATAATAATCATTTAGCATATTTCCATAAGAAGAATAAGTCATGTTGAAAGTCACGTCAGATATTGTCTGAGTCTGATTTAACTCTGACTGAGTTTGCAGAAAATTAATGCTGTCAGAATTCAAAATAGAAGCGTAGTTGTAAATATTTTGAAGATAATTGGAAACATTGAAAAAGTTAATCTGAGGATTCAAACCTTCAACTTGCTGAAGAGCCTGCTGAGAAGCACTAACATTGTTCAACAACGAAGTTGAAAGAGAATTCAGATTAGAAGAAGAAAATGATGAGTAAGTTGGGTTAGAATTAAAAGAATTAAAGGAATTCTCTTCAAAAAAAAGATTGTACAAATCCTGAAGGATTGAATTATCATTAACAATGCTTCCAGATTCATAGTTAACTGCAACCAGAATATTGGGAGTGGAGTTTGAATTGCCGGAATACAAGCCCACAAGCCAGTAATTATTGCCGTTGAAGCTGAAAATATTAGGCTGTACAATGTAATTCTCATTAGCCCCCGATGGTATGAGAGAAGAAGCCGTTGTCCCAGCGGCTTCCTGTGAAACCTGAGCGCTTACTGAAAGAATTAAAAAACCCAGCAAAAGCAGGGGCTTCCAATCAACATTTATTCTCATAGTGATATAAAAAAACAAAAACAAGTTTAAAACCCTTGCGCTGAAATAGATTTTAATGGTTGTAAAGCGGTTAAAGGTTTTCCTAAAAACAAAAGACTTTTCACTTAAAAAAACCATTTGAAAAGATTCATTCAAAGCGCAAGTGTTAAAATCATTGAGTTTTAGAAAAAAAACATGATTATTCAAAACTTTCAAAAAGAACATGAAAACACCCTAAAAGAAATCTCAACACTAGAAACAATTTCAAGCCAAATTGAAGGCCCTGACGATTTTGAAAAAAACAGAAAAGAATTGAAAAGAATATCCGAACAATTCAATCAAATGTTTAAACATTTTGAAAGGGAGGAGATTGTTTTTGACAAGCTTGAAGAAAAGGGGATTAAAGGACCAGTGGAAGTAATGAGGGAAGAACACGAGGAAATGAAAGAAAAGGAAAAAGAATTTGATTTAATGATAAACAAGAAAAGATTAAACGGGGAGGAAGTTAAAAAGATTATTTATGTAATAAAATATATTGCAGAGCTGCTTAAATCTCACATTCAAAAAGAAGAAATAATTATATACCCTTTAACTGTTGAGAAGCTTTCAAATGAAGAATTAAAGGAATGCGAGGAAAAAGCTGAAAAATTAAAATAAACAAGTTAACAAAAAGCTTTTTAAGAATGAAATGAGAATGAATCTTCAATGAAAAACAAGGCTCAGGTGTCAGCAGAGTATTTGCTTCTTGTCGCGTTAGGGTTGGTTATTATAATAGCTGGAATTACACTTGCAATGAAAGCAAACGACTTCGCTAACGTCGTTTCTTCTCTCATAAGCAACGAGGCGAACCAAACCATTTCAATGATTTCAAGCTGAATTCAAGTTAATAAAATCAACCAAAAACTTTTAAATTTTAACATTGTAAATTATATAGTATAAGCCATTAACTTAGCAGTATTTTTTTAAGGTCGTGGCTGACCGAGAGGTGTTTTGCACGTGTCAGTAATTAACGTAGATAGTCATAAATTGATAGGAGCTTTAAGCGAAGAGTTAAAAAAAGAGAGTGAAATAAAACCCCCTGAATGGATTTCGTATGTAAAGAGTAGTTCGCACAATGAAAGGCCGATTGAAGAAAAAGATTTCTGGTACAAAAGGTGCGCCTCTCTTATGTTCAACTCATACAAAAGAGGAAATGTAGGGGTAAGAAGACTGAGAAAAAAATATGGGGGCAGAGTCCAGCACGTGGTTCACAGAAGCCACCACCGGCCAGCCGGAGGAAAGATAATAAGACTCGCACTTCAACAGCTTGAAAAAGCCGGTTTGTTTGAAAAGCAGAAGACGGGCAGGGTGATAACTTCAAAGGGAAGAAAACTTATGGATGAAATTTCAAAAAAAGTTGAGGGTTGATGGAGGAGAAAAAAACAGATGAAGGCGAAAGGGAGGAGCTTAGAAACAGGGTGCTGCTTAAATCGCTTTTGGAGCAGGAAGCATATGACAGAATGTCAAACATAAAAATATCAAGCCCTGAGCTTTACTCTAGGCTCGTTTCAATAGTAGTAAACCTTGCCCAAAGAGGGCAGATAAAGAAAAAAATAACGGAGGAACAACTTAAATTACTGGTAAGCCAGATTTTAAGCCAGAGAAAAGAAGGAAGTATATTAAGAATATCAAAATAGGTGTTATGAAAATGTCAAGAAACAAAACACTTCAATTGAAGTTAAGATTAATCAAAAAAATGAAGCAGAATAAGAGAATTCCAGTGCTGGTTATAGGAAAGACAAACAGGAAAATAACCACAAATTCAAAAAGCAGGAAGTGGAGAAGCAATAAGCTTAAGTTAAAGGTGAAGTAAAAGTGGCTGAAGAAAAAAAAGAACAAGATGATAAATCAACAATTACAGATGTAAAAGCAGAGGTAGTGGAAAAAACCGAAGTTAAAGAGGAAGCCAAAAAAGAACCTGCGAAAGAAGAGTCTAAAACAGCAAAACAGGAAGTTAAAGAAGCAGGCACAGAAAAGGAAAAACCAAAGGAGGAAATAATTCTTAAGAGAAATTATGTCATTCCACTGACAAAGGCGTACGAAAAGCCGAAAACAGTTAGGAATAAAAGAGCGATGAATATAATCCGCACTTTCGCAGCAAGGCATATGAAAGCAAATGAGGAAAACGTTAAAATTGGAGTTAAGATTTCAGAAATAGTCAATGCAAGAGGAGTAAGAAAACCTCCAAAAAAAATCAAAGTAACGCTTTCCAAAAACAAGGAAGGCGTGGTCAAATGTGAGTTGCAGTAATGTTTGAAATAGAAAAGGCTTCAATCAACAAGAATCCTTTCATAGGGCTTTACTTTAGATGCAATGAAAAAACTGTTTTTCACCCGAAGGGAATTGGAAAAGCAACCATCAGCAAGTTTGAAAAAGTTTTGAAAGCCGAGCCTTTAGAGTTATCAATAAGCGGGTCATCTTTAATCGGATTATACTCTGCCATAAACTCAACAGGTTGCGCAATTCCAAATTTCGCTTCAGAATCAGAAGTTAAAAACATTCATGGTTTAAACATTGTAAAAATCGGTGGAAATTTTTCAGCAGTTTCAAACAACATTCTAGTCAATGATAAAGGTTGTATAGCAAACCCAAAAATGCCTGCGGAAGAAATCAGAAAAATATCCGACTGCTTTGGCGTTGAAGTGGCAAAAATGAAAATAGGTGGTTTTAACCTAGTAGGAGCTTTCAACACCGCTACAAACAACGGAGTTTTGGCATGCAACAATTCAACAGAAGAAGAGCTTAAGGAAATTGAAAGCATTTTAAAGGTGAAAGCGGTTAGAGGAACAACCAACATGGGGTTAACCGCAAACAGTTTCGGGATTGTAGCAAATTCTAAAGGAGGTTTGGCGGGAGAGTCGACATCGGGTTTTGAAATAAACAGAATTTTTGAAGCAATAGGTGATTAAAATGAGTGAACAACTTGAAGCGCAGGCTTCTTATTATCAGTATCTTCTAGAGAAGACCAACGAGCAAATAATGGAACTGCAAAGAATTTTAAACGAAAACAATGAGACCATTGAGTTTTTGAAGAACATCAAGGAGTTTGATTCAGGACTTCTTGAAATCGGAGTGGGAGTTATGATAAAAGCGCTTAAAATTGAAAAGCAAAGCGTTCTCTTACCGGTAGGCTCGGGAGTTATGGTGGAGAAAGATATAGAAGAAGCGGTAAAAACGCTTAACGAAAGGGGAGTTCAATATGCCAACAATATCCACCAGCTGCAGCAGAGCTTCGCTGTGATAAATGAACAGCTTGAAAAGACAAGCGAGAAAATGAAAAAGGGAGAATCAAATGAAATGTGAAAAATGCGGTTCAAACGACGTTGAAGTTTTGTTCACAGATGATTTTAAGCAGTTTTACTTAAAATGCAAAAACTGTGGAGGCAACAGCGGTATAGAATCTATAAAAGACGATTACACTGATTTTCAAAAAAAATTAAAGAGTGGAAAAAATGTTTGAACTCTTAAAAAAGAAGATTTCCGGGTTTATTGACGGAATAACCAAAAAAGAAGAAAAGATTATAAAAGAGGAAAAAGCTGAAAAGAAATTAGAAGAAAAACCAGTAGAAATAGAAAAATCAAAACAAGAAGAAATTCAAAAAATTGAAACATTGCAGGAAGAATCGAAAAAAGAGAAAATTCAACAATATATCACAAAGGAAACCAAAAAAGAAGAAAAGCAAGAAATCGAATCAACAAGAGAAGTTGAAAAAAATGAATCTGAAAAAAATTTAATTGAAAAAAGGGAAGAAAAGCAAGAAGGAAAAAAAACTGTTGAAAAAGAGTTCAAGCCTTTCATAGGGATAAAACAAAAAATATCTAGCATATTCACTAATACGGTGGTGCTTGAGGCTAAAAATCTTGAGCCGGTATTCAACAATTTCAAAACGTCTCTTCTTGAAAGCGACGTTTCATTCTCAACAGCGGATTTTATGGTCGACAATTTAAAAAACGAGCTTATCGGAAAAAAAGTTGAAAAAAATAAAGTCAATGAAGAAGTAAAACAACAGGTAATTTCAACTCTTGAAAAAATATTCAATGAAGGAGGAAGCAGAAGTTTTTTCGGAGACATTAAATCAAAGCCATTCATAGTGCTTTTTGTAGGAACAAATGGAAGCGGCAAGACTACTACTGTAGCAAAAATAGCCTGGGAAGCTAAAAAGAAAAATATTTCATCAGTGATGGTTGCTGCAGACACTTTCAGAAAAGCCGCAATAGAACAGCTTTCCGAACACGGGGAGAATATAAAAGTGCCTGTGATAAAAAGAGATTATGGTGCAGACCCCGCGTCAGTGGCTTTCGACGGCGTTTCTTACGCAAAGGCAAGAGGCATTGACCTTGTCCTTATAGACACTGCTGGAAGGCAGGAGACAAACCAAAATCTGGTAAGAGAAATGGAAAAAATCAACAGGGTGGTTAAGCCAAACCTTAAGATTTTTGTTGGAGAGTCAATAGCTGGAAACGCGCTTGTAGAGCAGATTAAAAGCTTCAATAATGCTATCAAACTTGACGGGGTAATTCTTACAAAAACAGACTTTGACGTAAAGGGGGGAGTTCTTCTAAGTGTTTTTCACGAGGTTAAAATTCCCATTTTTTTCACTGCCAACGGCCAGCGATACGAAGATTTAAAAGATTTTAATTCCAATGAAATGATTAAAACTCTAATAAGTGGTTGAAATGAAAATAACACTAAAAGGAAAAACAAAAGAATTAAAAAGTATGAGCGCGGCGCAGGCTTTAAAAGAATTCAATGAAAATGGTTTTGTCGCTAAAATAAATGGCGCTTTAAAAGATCTTTCAACTGTTATAACAACAGATTCAACAATAGAACCAATAGACTTCAGCACCGAAGAGGGAAAGAGAATTTTCTGGCACAGTTCATCACATGTGCTCGCCCAAGCGATAAAGGAAATTTATCCTGAAGCAAAGCTTGGAATAGGTCCGGCAATAGAGAATGGCTTTTACTATGATTTTGAAATCCTTCCTTTAAAAGAAGATGAAATCAAAAAAATAGAAGACAAGGTAAAGGAAATTATAAAAAGAAACCTAACTTTTGAAAGGATTGAAGTCAGCAAAAGCCAAGCTGATGAGGAAATGAAAAAAAGAGGCGAAAAATTTAAATTAGAACTGCTTTCTGACCTTAAAGAAGGAATTTCATTGTACAAGCAAGGCAATTTCATAGATCTTTGTACTGGCCCTCACATTCCAAGCACAGGTTTGATAAAAGGATTTAAAATAACAAAAATAAGCGGGGCTTACTGGAAGGGAGATTCAAAAAATGAGCAGTTACAAAGAATTTACGGAATTTCATTTCCAACTGAAAAAGAACTTGAAGAGTATTTAAAGAAAATAGAGGAAGCTGAAAAAAGGGATCACAGAAAAATAGGAGTTCAACTCGACCTGTTCAGCATGCATGAGGAAGGACCTGGCTTTCCATTCTTCCACCCTAATGGAATGATAATTTACAACAAATTAACAGAATACATGAGAAAAAAGAATGATGAATATGAATACAAGGAAATAAGAACCCCGATAATATTATCTTCAAAACTCTGGCGCCAGTCCGGGCACTGGGACTATTACAAAGAAAATATGTATTTTACTGAAATAGACGGGCAGGAGTATGCTATAAAGCCAATGAGTTGCCCAGGAGCTATTCTTGTTTATAAGACAAGGGCAAGAAGCTACAGGGAACTTCCTTTGAGATTTTCAGAATTCGGGTTGGTGCATAGGCATGAATTATCGGGAGTAATTTCAGGCCTTACTCGAGTAAGAACTTTCGTGCAGGATGACGCTCACGTTTTTGCAACTCCGGAGCAGATAGAAGGAGAAATTAAAAGCATAATAAAAATGATTAAACAAGTCAACGATAATCTGGGCTTTAATGAAATGAAGGTGTTCCTGTCCACAATGCCCGAAAATCACGTTGGAGAGAGAGAAACTTGGGAGGTTGCAGAGACCAGCCTTAAAAAAGCATTGAGTGAATCAAAAATTAAATACTCAATAAACGAAAAGGACGGAGCGTTCTACGGACCAAAAATAGATTTCAGAATAAAAGATGCTCTTGGAAGGGAGTGGCAAACCGCTACAATCCAGCTTGACTTTCAAATGCCAGCCAAATTTGAAATTACTTACGAGGGAAGCGACGGCAGGCAGCATACTCCTGTGATGATTCACAAAGCGATATTTGGAAGCATGGAAAGGCTTATGGCAATATTAATAGAAGCCACTGGGGGCGACTTTCCAACTTGGTTAGCTCCAGTTCAAGTGGTAATACTTCCAATAACTGAAAATCAAAATGAGCCTGCTTTTAAAATAAAGGAAAAGCTCAAAAAGTTCAGAATTGACGTTAATGACAAGAATGAAAAGCTTGAAGCTAAGATAAGAGACGCTCAAATGAAAAAAATAAAATATATTATTGTATTAGGAAAAAGAGAGGTTGAAAATAACACGGTTTCTGTCAGGGAGAAAAATCAAACAAGTGTTTTTTCTCTGGAGGATTTTGAAAAGAAGCTTGAAAAAGAAAACGAACTTCCATAAAATAAAAGGCGGTTTGAAATGATTGATATTGATGAATTCAAAAAAATAGAATTAAAAACCGCTGAGGTTTTAAAAGCCGAGAAAGTTGAGGGTTCTGACAAGCTGTTAAAGCTGACTGTTAAAATAGGCGATGAACAGAGAACAATAGTCGCGGGGATTGCAAAGTATTACGGAAGCGAGATTGAAGGAAAAACAATTATAGTGGTAGCCAATTTGAAGCCAAGGAGCTTGAAGGGAATCGAATCACAGGGAATGCTACTAGCTGCTTCTGACGATTCAGGCCTTACTATTTTAACAACAGACAAACCTGCGAAGTCAGGCATCACAATAAAATAGACTACTTAATTCAACACAATTCCAGTCAAGTGACTCTGCCCTGCACTTTTAATCTTTACAATCAGATCTTTTCCTAAATCAGCTTTGACAAGAACAGGCTTGTATGAACTTGTTCTTGCAAGCGAGGCGTCCCTCGCGTTTTCAATTACAGTCACTTTTTCAATTCTGTCTATCATTTCAAGGTTTTTTTCAAGACTTATTTTTTTATATATTTCACTTGCCTCCGCACTACGTTTTTTGATTTCATTTTTACTTAATTGCTCCATTAAAGCGGCTTTTGTGTTTTTTCTTGCGCTGAATTTCGATAAATTAACCACGTCGAACCTCATTTCTTTTATCAACCTTACGGTGTCATTAAAATCATCTTGAGTTTCAGCAGGAAATCCCACTATCAAATCAGTTTCGATTGTCAGGTCCTTGGAATTTATTTTAAAAAATTTAATAAGATCTGTAAATTCATTGACAGTATAATTTCGGTTCATTTTTTCCAGCACCGAATCGCTTCCGCTTTGAACTGGAATGTGAATGAAATTGTAGATTTTGTCGTTTTTTAGAAATTTTACCAGCTCTTTTTTAATTTGAATTGCATGCTCTGGGTTCATCATACCAAGCCTTATCCTGAAGTTTCCGTTTATTTCAACTATTTTTTCAAGAAGCGACGACAGCGAAGTATTAACGTCATAACCATAACAACCTAAATCTTGCGAGGTTAATCTAAATTCCCTGCAGCCCTTTCCAGCCAGATATTGCATTTTTTGAATTATTTCATCTTCGCTTAAACTTTTAAGAGCTCCTCTCGCTAGCTTTGTTTGACAGAAAGTGCAACTACCCAAACAACCAGTTGATATTTGAATGGTTGAAACCAATCCATTAAGCCTTGGTGAAGGCGAAGCATTCAAACCCCTTCCAATCCACACGCCAGTTTTTGTAAAAGCGTCAAGTATTTTTGTATTGTCAAAAGTTCCTGCTATGCTAATGTCTTGTTTTAAGCCTGCAATTTTTTTTGGCTGAACCTGAGCTAGGCAACCGGTAGCTATTATTTTTTTACCGCATTTTTTAATGTCGTTTACAATCCGGTTTTCAGTAGAGTCTTTGACCCCGCAGGTATTAAATATCACAACATCGGCTTTTTCTTCGCTTTCTACTTTTAAGTGCCCATTTTTTTTAAGCATAGCCTCAATATTCTCTGATTCTGCCTGATTGAAAGAACAACCATATGTTTTAACGTAAAACTTCAAGTTTTTTTTCACCATAAGGATTAAAAAACATTTTAATTCTAATATTATATAATTTTGAGAGCTTAATTTTTAAAAAGGTGTTTGTTTAAATTGAAGTGTGAAAGGTGCGGAAAAGAGACTCATTACATTGAGGTTTGCAACTACTGCGGAAGAAAGATTTGCAGGGATTGTATTAAAAGCAGCAGGAATTATACCAAAACTGAAAGAAGAGTTATATGCAAGGATTGTTGGAGCAAAATTTCAAGCAGGAAGGCTTTCCTTAAAGACTAGCTTATTTTTACAAAAGTTGGTAGGCCGGATCTTGGCGTAAATAGCTTGGAAAAATTATCTATTCTTTTAAGGCTTTCCACAAGGTTTTTTTCTTCTATTCCTTTTTTAAATGCTTCTTGTTTTAGTTTATCCAGATTCACGTTTGAAACCCCCCTTGGCTGAATCTTGTTTATAATTGCCAGTAATTGAAGATCTTGTTTTGCCATTGCCCTGATTTTTTTCGTTTGATGTTACGGTTACAACTACGTGCAGCTCGTTTCTGACTTCACCCTTTAATCTTGAATTCAACGCGTGCGACAAGAAATCCTGCTTTTTAAACGCTAGACCTTCAAATAAAATGCTTTCAGTGTTAGGCGCTTTGAACTCCATGTTTTTAAATAAGAAGAATTCATTGTTTTAAGTTTTTGATTTAAAATGCAAAAAAAGTTAATTAAAATAAAAATAAAGGTTTAGCGATATTTTATAATTTGGAGCGCAACAGGCAAAAGCCAATTCAAGCAACGAAGGCATTTAGAATATCGTAGAGAATAGCTTGAAGATCAGTGTTTAATTCCTGCTTTAAATGACGGGACGAACACTCGCTTGTTGAGTTGGCAGCAGCAGTTTAAGAGTTCAAAAATAAAAAAATTAGAAATTGTGAAAGGTTTAAAAACAAGAAATCGTTGAAATTGACTGAAGTTAACTTCCAAAAAACTGTTATATAAAGGGTTTAAAGAATAGAATACTTACTAAGGTATATTTGAACTTTGAAAACCTCCAAGAAAGGAACTATGAGCATCGCATTTACTATAACTGATAAATAATTGCCTAGCATTGCATCGGAAAGAGCTGAAAACAAGTTCAAAAACAAGGCTGAATTCAACATCATTAAAAGCGCGGCTATTATTAAAAAACCGATGAAATACCAGAATTTTCTTGCAACTGTTGAAACGCTCATAATAAAAATGTGCCTGACATCCAAACCGTCAATTACAATAGCCTGGGGGGCGAATATTATTATTATTGAAACTAAAAGCGAAATTATAAGTCCAAGCGACTGGTTCAATCCGTAGTCATAAAGGAAGATGTTAAAACCTAGAATTATTAAAAATGCTATTAGAAAAACTATGAAAAGATTTAGAGTGTTCTGCCAAACCTTTTCAATGTCATAATGAGATGGCTTTACCATGCTTCTTTGAGATTTTATAAGCATGTTTATCGCTACCAAAGCGAAAGAAATAACCACCAAGGAAATAATAAAAGCTATTCCAGTGGTGAGCAGGTCAAAGGAAGTAAAATCATGCCCTATACTTCCAAACCTTAAAAAAACGCCTCCAAGAGAAATGAAATTAGGAAGAGCAAGCGAAAGAGGCAGAGTTATTATAAGCGGTATGGCGAATATTGAAATCAACTTAACGTTGTTAAGATAAGCATTCACGCTGTGTTCCAAAACATCCTTGAAAGCCATAAATTATATCACTTAAAGAAATGAAAAACAAGTTTAAAATGCTTTTCTTTCAATATTTACAAAAATTAACCCCCGCAAAGGGTTAAACTTTAAAAATTATCATACAATGATTTTCAACATTGATTCAACTGACAAAATATGTTTTTAATTTGATCTGCTGACAAAACTCCTACATGAACATACTTATTGTTAAAAACAAATGTTGGCGTGGCTATCACTCTATACTGTTGATTTAATAGGTATTCATTTTGAACCAGTGTTTCATTTATAATACAAGCTTGCGGGGTGCTGTTGGTTTGATTAAAACAGGTTTCGCTGCACAAAGCGATTTGAGTTTCATTGTATGCTCCGACTCCCTCAATGCAGTTTTTTGAAGACAAAGCAGCCCTGAAAAACATCGCGCCTATTGTAAGGTTGGAGGTGTTGAAATCCTGGAGCAGGTTTTGATTCAGACAATTCAAATAATATTTAAAATCAGATGAGTTTTGCTGTTGAATGCATAACTGTCTGGCATCTTCTTCCATTTCATTTGGTCCGTTAAGCGAGAAGTATTGACTGCTATTTAAACTTTTATTCAACCCTATTATATAGTGAATGCTAAAATTTACTGAATTTGAAGCGTTTCCCAAGAAGTTATATGTTTGATTCTCAGCCATCCACGCGTGGTAGTCATAAGAGGTTACAAAAAGTTGAAGATTTAAAGGCTGAGCTTGAGAGTTTATTAAAGCACCTTGATTGGTTTCAAAACTGTCCAAAAGATAATCTCCATTTGATTTTTGAGCTAAAACTTTAAGTAGCGATGGAAACGCCGGAGAATTCAAAATTGAAGAATTGAAAACATAGAAAGGCAGGAATGAAGCGTTAACCTGGCTTTGAAGTTGCTGACCCAAAATCGAGTTAAAATCAACATATGAAATAATAAGGTTAGGTATTAAGGTGCTGAGATTCTTGTCAAGAAAAGACTGGTTAAGATAGGAATTTGAAAAATTAGAAACAACTGTCAAAAACACTTGAGGATAAGGAGCTGTCAGAGTGTTGTTTGGCTGAACTGACTTGCTTGGAGATGGGTTGAAAAATGAAAAGTAGGCTATAACTCCTAAAACTATGATTATTATCAGAGCCGCAATTCCAATATGTTTTGTTTTCAAATTTTCAACACCTTTTTTGTAATAAAAAATGCGGCCGTCGGGATTTTCAAAAAATTTTTTTGAACCCGAGTTGCGAGATTGGCAACCTCGCGTCCTAATTACCTTCAATTAAGAACCAGGCTGTCCGGAATTTTATTCCTCTAGACTACGACCGCGTCATTTTTTTGACTATTAATAAAACTATTAAAAATAAAAAGGTTACAGTCAAACCCAAGAGCAGAGGATTTAAACTAAATGAGCCAGTTTCAAGAGGAGTTGAAGTTAGGTTTTGACTCTGCCCTGGTGGTTGAATGTTTATGAGAAAAGTTTGAGTATAATTCTTGTCATTCCACGTAGTGGTCAGCGAGCCGCTCTCGTTTGATTTTGGAAGGACAAAAAGATAGCTCTGTTGCAGCTGCTCGCCTGGATTTAGACTTAAATCCTGCCTGAAATTTTCACCGCCAAGCACGGCGTTTTGTGTTAAATTCAACAATTCACTTCCTGTGTTTGAAATTGTTGAAATAATATTTAATCCCGTATTGTTTTGATATATTATCAACGGAGATAGTTGAAACCCTTGAGTAGTGTTTATTTTTGCTTGATTATTACCTGTGAAAAAGTTCTGTTGATAACCTCCTAGATAATCGACTTTAACGGTATAATTGTAAAGGTAATTGTTTTTCATTTGAGGGGTTAGAATGTTCCACACTGCTGTTTGATTTTCAAATGGTTGCAGATAAATAAGCTGGTCAGCCGGGGAAAGAAGGCTGACTCCTTCAGGTACGCTTAGAAAAACAGGAGTTGCTATAACTCTGTTTACATCGCTTTTAACAAAGGCTTTTATTGTCTCAAAAGAATTACTTCCCACAGCCTGACTTGGAGTTTCAAGATCAACGGACACCACGCTGAAATTAGAAAATTGAACAAGAGTGGCGTTAAGGGAAGAGTTAAGGGTTACTGAGTTCAAGTCAAAGTTTCCGGTTCCAGTCAAAATATTGTTCACAACGCTTTGATCAACTCCTTCAGCCATCTCAATATGAGTTGCGTCGAGAATGAAAGCCTCGTCAAAGGTGGGATCTACTGGATACCACTGACCGTTGATGTAAACTTCGGCCCATGCATGCAAAGCCCATGAATTTCCATTGTAAACCATCCCCGCCACAAATTTTGCCGGGATTCCCACGCTTCTTGCCAGGGCTATGAAAAGATGCGAAAACTCCGAGCACTTACCTATTCTGTTCTGCAACACCCAGCTTGAAGTCATTATAACTGTGCTTAAACCAGCTCCCTGATATTGTACATTGTTGTGGACCCAAGAAGTCAATAAAGCAACTTGTTGGAAAGGGTCGGTTACATTTCCTATTATTTGTAAGGCGGTTTGAGTTGTTTCAGGGTTTAGTATGACATAGGTGCTGGATTTAAGATATTTTGGATCGTTACTTCCAAATCCAATCCAATTCAAATAGTTGACCGTAGCTTGTTGGATGTTCAAGTTTATTTGCTGGTTTTGCTTGGTTGGGTCAAGCTGAAAGGAAAGCTGGATGTTTCCGTTTGAATCAACCGCTGAAGTGTAAGGTTGGGTTGCGGCTAGAACTACGTTCTGAGCAGAGGTGTTGTAAAACCCAAGTATTTTCAAGAAAAGCGAGGCTGGCTGCTGGCCATTTAAACTTACTGCATAAGTTAAATTGGCGCTTATAGTAGAAGAGCCTATCGAAAAAGGGTTAACTGCATTAAGAAGAGCAGTTGAAAATATTAACAAAATGACTGTTTTTAGCATTCTTGTTAATATTACGGTTTAGGATTTTAAATTTATCTAATTTTTATTTGATTACTTTTTTAAGAGTGTTTACAAAGTGGGGGGATTTAAGCCACAGACCCACTTCCTCGTCAGGGTGAGTGTCCTCTCCAGTAAGGAAAAACAACGCCTGATTGTCAACCAAAACGAATCTTGAAGGAATGTCTTTGGTGATATGAGAATCTACTTCAAACTTTGAAGGTTTTGAAAGCCCTACTGTTTTAACAATCACTCCTCTTTCTCTTGCCTTTTTGAGTATTCCATAGTGCTCTGAGAATTTTCTTTCAAGCCCCGAGGGAGTGGAGGTTATTGTAATAGAATCTTTTGCGTTGCCGAACATTGAGGCAAGCTTGCTGTAAATTGCATTTCTGCCTCTTATTGTCCAAACCCCGTCTTCTATGCTGAATTTTTCATTTGAAGGGTTGTTTTTGAGCATTCCGCTAATCGATTCAGCGTTTTTCTCGATTCTTTCAAGCTCTGATTGAAGCTGACTTGTTTTCTGCTTTTTAAGAGTGATTAATGCCTCGTTTAAGGGTATAGCGGAGTATTTAACCGGTCTTCCGCTTTCCATCATCACGAATCCCTTGTATTGAAGGGAGGATAAAACGTCGTAGACTCTTGGTCTTGGAAGCTCTGCTTTTTCGCTTAATTCACCGGCACTGCAATCTCCAGTTGTGTTAAGCGCGTGGTATGCTTTTGCTTCATATTCGTTTAACCCTAGAGTTTTCAATTGACTTATTACTTCCTGATTCTGAGGCATGAGATTATTAATATTGGTCATGGTTTTAAAACCTTTCATTTTATCTGAACCTTTTTTTTCTTTGATATAGTTTAAACACAAACTAGTATTTAAATGTATTTACAGGTGAATAGTAACAAAACACAACATTTAAATACTTGTTACTACATATTAGTAACAACAAAATAAGAAATTGTGGGTTTGAAAAGGTGATTTTTATGAAAAATTATATTTTGGCTTTAATCACGCTGATTTCAATTTCAGTTTTTGCAAGCGCTTTAAGCGTTCAAAGCAGTCCAAATTCAGCGCAGATTTTCGCAGGGCAGACTACGAGCTACATCAAAATTTGGTTTACAAACACTGAAAATCAAAACGTCAACTATTATGTCAACGCTCAAAGCCAGTTGGAGGCAAGAGTAAGTCCTTCTTCAGGATCTCTCCAGCCCGGTGAAACGGGATTGGCTGAAATTTCAATGCAAGCCCCTTCGTGTTTTGAAGGAGTTTTTCATGTTTTGACCACGGTCCAGTTTTCTGACGGCGAGTCTCAAACAATAGACACTCCAATAAACGTTATAAATCAAATTCAATGCGCCAACTACATTCAAAATCAAGATTATTCTCAAACCGGTTTTCCGTCAAATTCAAATTCCACTCTTCAGCCGATTCAAAGCACCATTAAATTTGAAAGTTACTTCAACCCAACTTATTATAATATAAAAATGGTAAGTTCAACCACAATCATTTCAAACGGAGTGCAAAGCATCATTCCATTAAAACTGATAAATGAAGGAGCTTCATCCAGTTTTCAGCTTGTCATCATAAACGCAGAACCAAATCTCAACGTTAATTTCAATGAAAATAATTTCAACATTCTAACAAATGAAGTGGAAACAATTTACATGAGCGTTAAGCCTGAAAATCTACAGCCAGGAACATATCCGATAGAAGTCGAAGTGATCCAAGGCCAGCAAGTGGTTTCAGACAGCATTGTTTATGTTGAAATAAAATCAATCTACAATGCTCAGCTAGCGCTTCCTCAAAGCGTTTCCTGCCAAAGCCAAATACAAGGAAGTATTACAAACACTGGCAACGCGGCCGACACTTACATTTTAAGCTCCAACGGAGTTTTGAATGAAACCAGTTTAACGCTTAATCCTGGCGAAACAGGGTTTTTCAGCATTGAATCTGAAAATCAAACACAAGTGATGGTTGAAGCCAAAAGCGAAAACATTCAAGGCAACGCGACCACCACAATTAACTGCAACAATCTGGTTGAGCTTCCGGCAATTCTAGTCACCAACAACAATAATTACACCCTACCTAACGTGACAGTCACAGCCACAGACATTCCAGCCAATTGGGACGTGCTTTCAGAACCTCCCGTCGACATGCAACCAGGAGAAAGTAGAAATTTTACGGTATACCTAAGGGAGAACACTGCTGCAAGCAATGTTCAGCCAACCGCAGTTGTGAAAAGCAATGGAAATATTATCAGTCAAAAGCAAATGCCTGTTTTGAACGGCAATTTAACGGGGTATGTCACCGGAGTATTCGACAATAACCTTGTAACTATAGGAGTTATAGTCTTCATCGCCATTCTTGTAGCAGTATACTCAACAAAAGCCAAGCTTGAGGAGGTTGAAGAGCAAAGCTATCAGCAGAAAATCCAGTCAATAAAAAACCAGATTTCAAGTCCAAAATAAAAAAGGAAAGGGTTTAAAAAAACCCTCCCTTCTCAAAAATAATTAAAATTATTTTGGTTTAAAATCTGATTAAAATGAATTCTAATACAATAGCAGTTGACTTTGACGGAGTTATCTGCAACAGTTTGGAGACAATAGCTAATAGCCTTGAAAAGAAATACAGAGTTAACCTTCACCCCATTAAAACGCCATACATTTCTGAAATGATAAAATCTTCAAAAAGTGAAAGACTTAAACTAGATTTTGCTGATGACTTATTGAATGAAAAAATATGCGGGCTTTTCAACGATGCGTATGAAAGTGGTGAAACAAAAATAACTGAAAATGAAATACCCGAAATCCTGAAAAAATTTAGAAAAAGATTCAAGGTGGATATTGTAACTTCAACCCCTTATTTTAAAGGAGCGTGTAAATGGCTTGAAAAAGAAAAAATAATCAAAGGGGTAAATTACGACGGAATAATTCATGTTGACCATAATTCAAGAAAAAAAGAAAAAACTGATGCTTTTTTGATAATAGAGGATTACCTTAAAAACGCTTTGGATTTTACTGAAAACGGAAATTTTGCGATTATTCTTAAAAAACCATGGAACGAGAATGAATTAAAAAAGATTACGGAGGAAAATGAAAGAATAATCGCAGTTGAATCCTGGTTTGAAATAGATAAAATAATTGCGGAAATAGAATAGCGAAAAAGTTAAAAACACGTAAATCAAATTTTAAAACACAATGAATCAGAAAGCACAGGGAAGTTTGGAGTACATTCTTTTAGTTTCATCAGTGCTTTTTTTCATTGTTATTGTTATAGTAATAATTAAATCAACAGTTTTGGCTCCGGCAGCAAACAGCACCAATGCAAGCTCTGGAAATTATATTAATATTTTAAACAACTTCACAAACACAAGCAGTTGAATTTAAAAAATGGTTTGGAACAGAAGAAGCATAATCAAGGAAAAGAAAGGCAACGGTTTTGCAAACGTTCTAGCCGACGGAAGAAGCGAAATCCATTACAACAGCAAAATTTCTGAACCTAAGATTGAAAGCTCGGCTGAAAAAAACAATCTTAAAGCAGTCAAGAGAAAAAACGCCATTATTTTCACTAAAAATGGAGAAGAAGTTGCAAAGCTCATAGACTATAATCTTTTAATTATAAGAAAAGAAGCCGATAAAAGGATAGGGTTAAGCCTAGCTGAAGATTTAGAGAGTTAAAAACACACTTATCAAGTTAAATTTTAAAATTTTAGTTTTCATTGCAGTACGGCCTGTATTCGCAAGTAGAGCATTGATAGCCCGGATTGCATTGGAAAGAATTGTTGTAGTCTGAGTTTATCTTTTTTGCTATTTCCACAAGTTTTTGCTTTATGGCTTCAAGTGGCTCTTCAACATTTTTTCCAATTATTTTGCCGTTTTTAAGACGATAGGCTATTGTTTTTTCTTTAAGGCTTTCTATTTTTAGAACGGTTGGCTCCAACCCCCGCTTTTGCAGTGCCAAAGCGTAGAGGCCAAGCTGCATCAGCTGGACTTTTACAAAAGGAGGCGATCCGGTTTTGTAGTCTATTATTTCAAACCCATTTTCGGTTTTATCATACCTATCTATCCTTCCAGTAAATTTAAAGCCTTCAAGTTCAATTGTGAAAAAATCTTCTGTTTTGATTATGTTTTTAAGCGTGTCTTTGTTTCTTTCCCAAAAGATTTTGAGCATTCTCATTATTTCCCTTTGATCGAAATTGAATTGCTGATTTTTTGACTCAAAAAGCTTTTTAAGCTCGTCAAAGCTTTTAATGTCCTTGGCTTCTTTTAGCAGGTCGTGAACGAAAGTTCCAACGAGTAGCGGTTTGGAAGGCTCTGTTTCGAATCCCAAAAGGTGCTTAAATTCAAAATATTTAGGGCATTTAAGATAGCTTTCTATTGAAGAGAAGGACAATGAATTTATTTTCAATCCAAATTCCTTAACTTCTTTCTCAACCACAGTTGTTTTGATTTTAGGCTTGATTATTTCATAGTTTTCAAGTTCGTTTATGAATTTTACGGGTTCTAAGTCTCTTTTTGATTTCAGCGGTCGGGTGATATAGAGTTTTTTTCTTGCTCTTGTCATCGCCACGTAGAAGAGCCTTCTCTCCTCGTTTTCCCTTTCTTTTTTCAGCGCGTATTTAAGGTCATTGTCTCTTGTCATTTTGTAAACATATTTTTTTGAGAGAATGTTTTTCAGAAACTCGTGAAATTCAAGCGGTATCAAGTCAGACTGCTTGTGGTTTGGAAAAAAACCCTCCTTGGAAGCGTTCATTATGAAAACCGCGTCGAATTCAAGCCCTTTGGAAGCGTGGATTGTCATCAACTTGACATTTTCTCCTGTTGAAGGCTTGTCTTCCACTTCAACGCTTCCATTCCTTGCTATTTCAACAAAATCAAGAAAGTCCTTTAGGCTAGAATTTTCAGCTTCAAAGTTTTTTATGAAAAGTTCAAAGTCGTTGAAATCAGTCAAAGCCCTCCGGTCATCCCTTGAAGCGTAAGTTTTGGTTATGTCAAACACCTCGCAGACTTTTTCAAGAGTTTTATGTAGCCCCTCGGCGCTTATTTCATTAAGCTTTTTTACCACGCTTTTCAACTTTTCATTTTCAACCATGTTTTTGGCTATTATTTCTTTGATAGGAGTTTGGTATTTTTTTTTAAAATCAGTCAATTGTTTTATTGTTTTTTTATCCGCCCCGTTAAGCTCGAATATTTTCAAAAGAGACAATTCTGAAGATTGAGAGGGTTTTTCAAAACCATTCAAAACCTGAAGGTAAGCCAAAGCTTCCTTGACTATTTGAGTGTTAAGTATGTCGCTTCCTACAAGTTCAAACGGAATTCCCAGTTTTTCAAGCTCTTTTTTTAAAATTGTTGAATGGTGCCTGTACCGATACAAAACACCTATGGTTGAATAATTTTTAAGTTTTATTATCTCGTTTGCTATGAAAGCCGCTTCTGAATCTGGGTTTTCACACTCCACCACTTTAACCGTGACCCCTTCAAATGCTGAGTGAAGCAGAATTCCTCTGCCATTATTTTTTATAACGTTGAAAGCCGCTTTAAGGATTTGATTAGTTGAACGGTGGTTTTCATTTAAGGTTATTTTTTCAGGCTTAAAAAAAGATTCAAACTTATCTATGTTGTCGTTTTTAGCTCCTCTGAAGCCATAGATGCTTTGGTTTTGATCCGCCACTACTGCTATGCTTGAATTTTCAGCTAAAAGTTTGAGAAGTTCAAGCTGGTTGGAATCCACGTCTTGAAACTCATCAACAGCCATGTGGGTGAAAGCAGGTTTTTTCTCCTTTAAAAGTTCTATTGCTTTAAGCTGCAAATCTTCATAGTCAAGCAGCTTTTCTTCGGCGTTTTTCTCTTCGTAAAACACCCAAAAATTCAGAAATTTAGCATAGGATTCAAATCTTTTAAAGTCTTCTGCGAAAAAATCCAAGTTAGGAGTTTCAACTCCGGTTAAATTTTTCACAACATAATCGTCATATGTGCTTTCAAGGTTTTCAAAGCCTGTTTCGCGCAATTTTTTTTCAATTTCTTCAAGCATTCTTCCATATGCTTTTGGATTCAAACCCAGGTTTTTGCATTTATTTATTGTTTTAGCGTAAAGCGAAGAGGTTGATTTATCCACTCCGAGACGGTGAATTCTGAGTATTTGAAGGTATTCTGTTAGGATTTTAAAGTTTAAACCGTTTTCTTTCAAAAACCAGGAGCAAAACCCGTGAAAAGTTTCCACGAAAACCTCTTTCCCCGTTTGGGAGGCCACTCTCTGCTTGAGGTTTGAAGCGGCTTCATTTGAAAAGGTAAGACAGAGAATTTTATTTTCTTCAATCCCCTCCTCAACCCATTTCTTAACTTTTTCAGATATGAAAGCGGTTTTTCCAGTTCCAGCTCCAGCGATTACCAATAATTTTTCCATTTGCAGTCACTTGAATTCAAGGCAAAGTTCAACCGCCCTTCTAAGCAAAATGTTTGCAAAGCCCACTGGAAACATCAACCCAGCTGCAGCGGCGTGACCACCGCCGGTTATATCGGGGTTTTTGAACTCGTCTTTTATTTTTTTAATAACGTCAAACGCTTTAAATCCACTTTCCAAAGCTTTTTGATTTGCCCTGAAAGTTATTGAATTATCGGTCCATGATATGAAAACAGCTGGCTTTTGCGTTGGATACACGTCTTTCACATAATTGGCAAGAACCGCCCTTGTAGGATAGCCAAACAAGTTAAATCTTGCGGTTATAACTTGAAATTCTTTTTGCTTTACTTCAAACGACAGCTTTCGGTATGCCTTTTCTATTTTTTCCCTTGCCTCAGCGCTTAACTCTTCAACCTCTTCCTTGTTTTTCAGAGTTTTTTCGAATTTTCCAAGCGTTGGCTTGACGGTTGAGCGAAGGTAGTATACAACATCCGCCTGCTTTGAAAATTCTTCCTTTCTAAAGGAGCTGTAATCCCCTTCAAGGGCTATTTCTGCGAATAGCTTCAAATCCTCGTTTTCTGCCATTCTTCTAACCACTTCAAAACATAAATATCCCGCGCAATAATTTGAATTGGAGTTGGAATTATTAAACAAAAACGGGTTGACATAAAATGCTTTTTTCTCCTTTTTCATGGGATGATGGTCGATTATGAGCACCTCAATGCCTTTGTCAGCAAGGCTTTTAACCGCTTCATAGTTATCTTCCCCACTTCCCATATCTGCAAGCACTACCAATTCATAGCTAGAGTCTTCAAGCGCGTCCTGCATTCTGTAAACCACATTCCTCGCCTGTATGAATTGAACGTTGAATTGAAGTTTATTTTCAATGCAGAATTTTTTCAACCCCCTCCATAAAATCAAACCACTCATTATCCCATCCACGTCGTCATGGTGATTTACCACTATCCTCTTTTTTTTAGCTATGCTCTCCGATAGAATGGCGGCTGCTTTTTCAAAGAAAGGTTTTAGCTTCTTGGTCGTTTCATCTTCTATCATTTTAAGCACTTGATGGGTTTTGATTAAGAAAATATTTAAACCATCCCACCCCCCGTTTCCAACGTTTCCAGCGTTCAGCAAAAAAAATTCAAACCAAAAGATTTAATTAAATTCAAGATTTAAATGACATTGAAAATGGAAATAGACAAGCAAATGATGAAGAGGATAAGCGAAACCTCGAGAATAAAGTTATCCGAAAGGGAGGAGGAGACGCTGACAAAGGACCTAAACAATATTCTAGAGTTTTTCTCGGAAATCAAAAAGCTGGATTTGAATGAAAATGAAGAATATTATATTGGAAGAAGCAAGTCAAAACAGAGAAAAGACAAAGCCGAAAACAGAAAGAAGGAAAGCAGCGAGATAATAAAAGCGTTTAATTCAAAGGAAGATGATTATCTTTTAGCTCCAAAAAGCCTGTGATGTGAAAATGAAAGAAGTCTACGAAAAGCTGCAAAAAGGAATTTTAACCCCGTCACAAAATTTAGAAAGCAAAATCAAGAAAATCAAGGAAATGGAGGATAAAATAAACGCTTTTATAACAATTGATTTTGAAAACGCTAGAAAAAGAGCAAGGGAAATCGAAAAAAAGAAAAGCAAGGGAAAGCTTTACGGTTTGGTAATAGCGGTAAAGGATAATATAGCTGTTGAAGGAATGAAAATGACGTGCGCTTCAAAAATGCTTGAAAATTATCTTCCGCCCTACAACGCGACTGTGATAAATAAAATAATAGAGCAGGACGGCATTATAATAGGCAAAACAAACATGGATGAGTTCGCCTGCGGAAGCGACACCACTCACAGCGCTTTTAAAGTTACAAGAAATCCTGTTGACTTGGAGAAAGTTCCCGGAGGCAGTAGCGGTGGAAGCGCGGCCGCGGTTAAAGCGGGTTTTTGCGATTTGGCTTTAGGCAGCGACACCGGAGGGAGCATAAGATGCCCTGCGAGTTTCTGCAAAACATTTGGATTCAAGCCAAGCTATGGCAGCATTTCAAGGTACGGATTAGCAGACATGGCTATGAGCTTGGATCAAATTGGAGTGTTCTCCGAAGATGTTTTCGGGGTTGAATTGCTATTTAATATCATCAGAGGGGTTGATGAGAAAGATGCCGTAACCAGGGAGTTTGAAAAGAAAGCAAGCAAAAATAAGGTTGCGATAGTGAAAGAATTTTTTGAAGGGTGTGATAAGAAAATTGAAGAAAGTATCAGAAATAAAATAAAAGGTTTAAACGCCGAAGAGATTTCAATTCCCTCCCTTAAACATGCCTTGCCAGCGTATTATCTTTTGGTATACAGCGAGTTCGCTTCAACAATGCAGAAGTATGACGGTTTGAAGTACGGAAGCAAGGGAAAAGGAAGTGATCTTGTTGAAATAGTGAGCAGCGCTAGAAGCGAGAATTTCGGGATGGAGGTCAAGAGAAGAATACTTCTTGGAACGTATATTACAAGCAAGGATTACAGGGAAGCGTGGTACGTTACAACGCTTAAAGCAAGAAGCGCCATAAAAAAAGAGATTGAAAAAAAACTAGAACAATACGATTTTCTAATCGGACCTACAATGCCGATGGAAGCGTGGAAAATAGGGGAAAAGGGAGAGCCCACTCAAATGTACGCAGCCGACATTCTCACGGTTCCAGTTAACATTGCAGGTTTGAGCGCCATAAGCATTCCGCTGGAAAACGGAGGGCTGCAATTGATAGGAAGTCAAGGGGATGATGAGAATCTTTTAAAATTTGCAGAAAGGCTGAACGAAAAATGAAGACAATAATCGGATTGGAAATTCACGTTCAACTTAAAACCGAAAGCAAGCTTTTCTGCAACTGTGAAACAAATTATTTGACTGCCAAAACAAATGAAAACACTTGTGTGGTTTGTTTAGCGCACCCTGGTTCAAAGCCTTATTTTATAAACGAAAAGGCAATGAAAAACGCAGTTATGATAGCAACCGCGCTTAACTGTGAAATTCAGGATGAGATAATAATGCAGAGAAAGCATTATTTCTATCCAGACCTTCCAAACGGCTATCAAAGAACAAGCAAGCCATTGGGGGTAAAAGGAAAACTTGAAGGCGTTACAATAAGGGAAGTTCATATTGAGGAAGATCCCGGAAGGTATGATCTTAAAACCGGAAAAACAGATTACAACCGGTGTGGAATTCCTCTTGTTGAAATAGTAACCGAACCCGAAATCAAGGATTTTGAGCACGCCAAAAAATTTCTGGAAGAGCTTCAATTAATTTTATCTTATCTTGAAGCTTCAAGGGAAGAACCTGGCAGTTCAAGAGTGGACGCCAACATTTCAATAGAAGGGCACCCAAGAATTGAAGTCAAAAACATAAACTCATTCAAAGGAGTTTACATCGCGTTGGAATATGAAGAGAAAAGGCAGAAAAAAATGATACAGGAAAACGTTACATATGGTCAGGAAACAAGACATTTCGATGAAGAAAAAGGAATCACAACAGGCATGAGAAAAAAGGAAACACTTGAAGACTATAGATATTCACCGGACCCCGACGTACCTCCGATTGAAGTGGATAAAAAAACAACAATACCCGAGCTTCCAAAACAAAAAAGGAAGAGGCTTGAAGAAAAGTTCAACATAACAAGCGAAGAAGCCTTGATAATGACAAGCGAGAGAAAACTCGCAGACGCTTTTGAAGAGATTTCAAAGCAATGCAATCCAAAGCTTGTGGCAAGGTTTTTCAAGGGAGTGCTGAAAAAGCAGTTGAACTACAGAAACTTAAAATACTCTGAAAAGCTCACTCCCGAAATTTTATGGATAGAAAAAGCAATTGAAGAAAACAAAATAACCGACAAGGCGGGTGAAACAATTTTAATGGAAGCGATAGACAAAGGGGAAAAAGCTGAAAGGATAGCTTCAGAGCAAAACCTTCTTGGAGTTGAAACAAATATTGATGAAATTATAGTAAAAATTTTAAGCGAAAACAAAAAGGCGGTTGAAGACTACAAAAAAGGGGGGGAAAAAGCACTTAACTTTCTAATAGGAAGAATAATGAAAGAAACAAAGGGAAAAGCCGACAAAAATAAAGTAATGGAATTTTTAAAAAGCAAAATTTAAACCATTTGGTCTTTTCAGGAGTTTAAAATAAAAGTTTATTCCTTTTCTATTTCCTTCAGCCACTTGAACGTGTGAAACGCCTTGTCCATCTGCAGCAACCCATAGCCTAGAATTAAAAATGAGACAATCTGGAATATTCCGGCGAATAACATCAAATCTATTCCAACATCTGTCAACACTCTTGTGGCAAGGCTTAGAGCGAATAATAAGATTCCAAGATCTATTAATTCCAAGGTAAAGGCGAAGCTCGAATTTCTGAATCTTATGAAAAGCCTTGAAAGGATGACTATTCCAAAAAATAGAAGTACAAATGACAGCAAGTCTAAAATCAAAGTCAAGTTCAATCAATTCACCTTTTACCAAGAATTAAAAAAGTTAAACTTGTTTATAAAGGTTACTGTTCAGCAAGGATTTGCACTGTTAAAATTTAAAGATCTAACCGCTTTTTTTAGAAGAGATAGAATGCTGCGCTTTGATCTTGCTGTTCTAAAAACCTTGTTATTGAAATATAGGCTAGCATTGCGAAAATGAAAGCAAGGAGTTTGGTTAAATTCCAAGTGTAGGTGGTTTCTAAAAGCCTGCTTGGAATCATTATGAAATCTCTTGCAAGCGCTAGGCTTATGGCAAGCAAAGCCCACTTATAAGTTTTTATGAACAGCTTTGAATTTATGAAAATCATCAAAACAATTAAACCAGTTGTTACTATGATATCCACAAGCGCGCTTGTGAGTGCATACGCTTTGTTTAAAGCACTAGCATTTGAAAGCATTAAAGGTTGAGCGTAGAAAATAAACGCAATCAGTAAAAGGGTTATTATAAAAGCACTTACTATTTTTGTTTTCACATTGCTTTTCTGAATGAAAACACCCTTAAACAAGAAGTAGAGTGCCGCCACGAAGAAAAGATATCCAATTATGTAAAACGTGTTGAACAACAATAAAAATTGAGGGTAGATATCCAAGGTTGAAAGCATCATGGTTATTGATTGAATTAAAAGTAAAATAAAAGAGTAGTAGAGCATTTCATTTATTTTTGACTTTGCTTTAACTTTACTTGCCGCGGTCAGGGCAATTACTATGAAAATCGACAGCAGTGCGTAGCCACAGGCTCTGAAAAAATATGCTGGAAGGGAAATGTTAAAACTAAGTATCGCGTAAATAGAAGTAAACACTATAAATACAATTACTGCTTTCACAGTTAGACTCGCTTTTTTTCCCATCGCAATCAATTACGATTTAAAAAGATAAATATTTAAACAATTTGATTATTTAACATGAAGGAAGAGTTTTAAATGATTGCAACAAAAAGATTTTCCATGAAACTTCCTTTTGTTTGGATGTTGTTTTTAACCGCTTCTTTTGCAAGCGCCTGCATTATTGTCGTTGATATTCACTCTCCTCAAAATTTAGGAAATTATATAGTTAACACCACAATTCCAATTAATTTAAGCATTTATGATGCTCAGAGTGACGCTGGTTTAACAACAGCGGTTTTAAATGTTAGTTTTTTTAGCAACAACACGCTTATTCAAAATGTTTTAATTCCTTATCAAAATGGCTTTTACAATAGCAGTTTCACTCCCTTAACCACAGGGGGTTATGAAGCGGTTTTAAATGTTTCAAACTCCAGCTGCTCCAATTTTTCAGGTTACATGAATTTTTTTGTTTTTGGCAGCCAGTCTATAAGCGTGCCTGACACTAATATTTTAATTGTTTTATTGATGTTTGTCTTTATAGTAGGTTATTTTAAATGGAATCGTGGATTGAAAAATACTCGCCTAAAAAAATAAGCGAGGTTGCAGGTAACGAAATCGCCAAGGATGAAATCATCAGTTGGGTTAGAGAGTGTGACAAGGGAAAAACAAAGCCGTTGATGCTGTTTGGAACCACTGGATCCGGCAAAACGGCAATGGCAAAGGCAATTGCGATTGAAAAAAACTGGAATTTAGTAGAGTTCAGCGCTTTCGATTTCTACGAAGAGGATAAGATAAAAACCGCGCTTTCAAGCGTGTCGCAGAAGGGCTTGTTCGGAAAAAGCATTACGCTGATAGATAATATAAATGATGACTCCGAGGCTAAAATAATAACAAAAATAGCTGAGATTATAAGAAAAGCGGCGGAACCACTTGTTCTTATTTTAGACAATCCTTGGACTCAGAAGTTCATAGGATTGAGGCTCGGATGTAAAATGGTTGAATTTAAAAAAATCAACTCCGTCGACATTAAAAGCGTTTTGAAAAAAATAAGCGAAAGCGAGAAGGTTGAATTAAAGGCGGAGAACTTCACTGGCGATGTGAGAAGCCAAATCAATGACCTGCAAGCCGGAATTGCCGACAGCAGGGATAGAACATTGATTGTTTTCGACGCAGTTAGAAAGGTATTCAATTCAAGGCTTTTCGACGCGTTGAAGGCGGTCGACGAAAGCGGTTTGGATATTGACTTCTTCGTTAAATGGGTTGAAGAGAACATTTCAAATGAGTATGAAGACAAAAACGAAATAGCGAATGCATTCAACTGGCTTTCAAAGGGAGATGTTTTTAACGGAAAGAGAAGCAGGGGATTGACATTATATTATAAGGTAATATCAATAGGCGGGGTAAACACAAGCAAAAAAAGAGAGTATCACAAGTTTGTAAGGTATTCCTTTCCGGAAGTTATAAGAAAGCTTTCAGAATCCAAGAAAAGAAGAGAGGTTTTGAAAAAAATTTCAAGCGAGGTTGCAGCGAAATTCCACTGCTCTTCAAAATACGCCAGGACGAGCGTCATCCCATATCTTTACAATGTTTCAGAGTTCAAAAGCCAATTCAAGATTCAATCGCTTGAAAGCTTGTAAACTAGAAAACCCGCTATTATCAGCAACACCGCTGCTATTATGTAATAGTTTAGTTCGCTTCCCTGCTGGGTGAAAAAGTTAGACACTTCAACGCTCAAACTCTCATCTTGGTCAAAGGATATCTTAAAATAACCCACCAGCGGGCCAGTCCAAACAACCGAATTAGAAGTTTGAGAGGTTGGAGGAGGGGAGATTGAAGAAAAATAATCGCCAGGCGGAATCACAAAAGAAAAAGTGGTTGACTGTGGAATGTAAAACTGGCCTGGAGAGGGACTGACAAAAGAGATTGAACTAGAATTAAGAAGATAAGTTATTGTTCTGCTTGATAGTTTACTAGCTTGCAAAACATAAATGGGAATGTCATAAGATATTATGATTTCTCCGGCAGGCATTCCCAAAGAAAAATACCTTTCCATGGTTATTTTTGTAGAGTTTTGAATTATCGGCGAAAAGAAATATTTTACATTGGAGTTAAAGTTAGTTAACTGCAGTATCGTGTTCAAACCACTCATCTGCGCCGCGCTGAAATCGTTCTGATCAGCGGTGGAGTCAAGAAGCAGAATCAAATCCTGCTCCACGTGAATGCTATTGTTCTGGACAGTGGCATTCACATTCAAAGAATAGAAAGTGAAAGCCCTGGAAAGCCCGAGCAGAATAAAAAATAATACAAAAAATATTTTTTTCATGTTTTAAATTTAAAGCGGATGTGCTTTAAAAAGTTTGTTTTCGGATTTTTTTAATCGCTTTTAAACTTGAGTCTGCCCTTCATGTCCCTTCTTGAAAGAATCACTACTTTTGAAGGCTCGTGGATGAAAACCCGTTCAAAAGAGGTGTTTTTCTCAATCTGATCTGCGAAGCTTTTGATTTCTTCAAGCGATGGCTCCTGGCTTGTTTTCATCCTAGCTCGTGAAGAACCTAATGGAAACCAGGCTTTAACTTCAACAAAACCAGGCTGAAACTTCTCGATGATTTCAGCGAATTTTTCAGGGTTTTTAAGGTTTAAATCCTTGGCTAAAGTCATTCTGAACACACTTCTTTTGAAATTTTCAAGCAGCAAAGCGCTCTTGAGAAAAGAATTCCAAGCGTCAGGAGTTTTGTTATTGGACACAAAGGCAAAGCTCTCTGCGTTCCAGGCGTTAAAGGACAGGTAAAGCTGAGTCGGCTGACTTGAAGATAAACGTTCAAACATTTTAGGCTGCAAGCCATTTGAAACCACAAAACTAGAATACTTTTCGTTTATCTTGTCAACAAGCTCTGGCAGTAAAGGATAAAGAGTTGGCTCTCCCATTAAAGAAATTGTAAAATGTTTTGGGTTTTGAGATTCAATCCATTTTTCTTTGATGGCATACTTCGAACCTTTCAAACCTTGAAGAAGGTATTTTTGAGCTTTAACGCTTTCTTCAACTATCAATTCTGGGTCTTCACATTCAGTCATTGACTTTTTGAATCGTTTAACCTCTCTCCAACAGTAAACGCAGTTGTTATTGCAATACTCCGCGTTTGGAGTCATTTGCACACACTGGCTTGAATTGATTCCATAAGCCTGTTTGTAGCAATTGCCCCCGCCTTTTATCGCTTTTCTGGTCCAGTAGCAAATTTTGACAGCTGCTTGTTTTTTCTCTCCCACAAAAGCGTACCCCGCTTTTCTCAGCGGAACCAACTGCTCTGGCAGTCCTTTTTTGTAAAACTCAACCTGCATTTTCAAACTTTTCCCAAGAGAAGTTTCAACTCCTGAACATGCTCCATCTCATCTATTATCACATGTTCAAGCTCGTGAAGAATGTAAAAATCCTCGTATTTTATTTCCTTGCAGTTTTTAAGGCTTTCAATTATTTTCTTGTAAAAATCTATTGCCTCTTTCTCAGCCTTTAGGTTAACCTCAAGAACTTCTTTAACGCTTTTAACGTGGTAAGTTTTGGCTACTCCCGTGGATGGAACTCCTCCAAGCATTGATATCATTGACCTAAACTTGGCCGCATGCTTCTCCTCATCCCCGCTTATCTCCTTCAACCTGTTAATAACAGGCTCGGCATTCAAGCCTCTTATAATCTCAGCGTGGCTTAAATACTGAAGTTTAGCCGCGTGCTCCACCTCCAAAGCAAGGTTAAGTGATTCAATCAAATCCTTTTTCATTTTTAGCTCACCTTATATTTTTTCAAGGTAGTCTACAACCTCATTTATCACAAAACTTGGAGTACTTGTGCCAGCGGTCACCCCGACTGTTTTAGCTCCATTAAACCATTCTTTTTTAATCTCGGCAGTGCTTTCAATATGATAAGTGGGCTTTATAGTAGCGCAGAGCTCTGCGAGCCGCTTGGTATTACTGCTGTTTTTTCCCCCTATGACAATCATCACGTCGCTTTCATTTGCTATTTTAATCGCTGAAGGATGGTGCTGTTTTGTGGGATTACAAATAGTGTTGAATATTCTCAACTCCACTGCTTTCTCGAAAATCTTTTTAACAATCCCTTCAACTTTAGCGGGAAGCATTGTGGTTTGAACGACAACGCCGATTTTCTGGCTGCTGAAAGGCATTTGCTCTGCCTGCTCCTCGCTTTCAATTATCACAGCTTCATCATTAGCATAACCCTTAACTCCAATAGCTTCGGGATGATTCTTCTCCCCTATTATTATAACTTTATACTTTTCATCATAAAGCTGCTTGGCATAATTCTGTTCCAATTTAACAAGTGGGCAAGTAGCATCTATAACGGTCAAATCTTTTCTTGAATTTGCCTCGCCTAAAACTTTAGGTGTAACCCCATGAGCTCTTATTATCAAAACACCGGACTTTGCTTCAGCAACAGTTTCAACCGTTTTAACCCCTGCTTTCTCAAAAACAGCCACCTGCTGAGGATTATGAACAATCGGACCTAAAATCTGAATATTTTTAGACTTTCCATCAATCTCCTTATTAACGATGGAAACCGCGTTTTGAACACCGAAACAAAAACCCATGAATTCAGCTTGTAAAACCTTCAAAATACAACCACCTTCTTTTTAATGTTTAAGGTTCTATTTAAACCTTTTTTATATATTTTTAATCGAAACAACCGCGGTCACCCTGATGCCCTCGCCCTTTCCAAAAGAGGTCAAACCCTCTCCGCTTGTGGCCGTGATTCCAACACTTGAAGGGTCGATTCCAAAGCTTGCCGCTATCTTGCTCTTCATTTCCCCTGCTCTTGGTTCTATTTTCGGCTTTTTAGCTTCAATGCTTATTGAAATGTTCTCCACCACACAATTCTTTTCCTTCAGCATCGCCGCAGCTGATTTTATGTAGTTTTCAGAATTCATGTTCTTTTGATCGACGCTCGTGTCAGGAAAATAAAAACCAATGCTTCTGCCTCCAAGAGCGCTTGAAACAGCATTGAACAAAGCGTGAAGAACAACGTCACCGTCGCTGTGCGCAATCAAACCCTTCTCTCCCTCGAAAACCACGCCTCCCAAAATCAGTTTCTTGTCCGACCCGAAAG
>CAYMAH010000004.1:0-18538 GCA_964388435.1 Microcaldota archaeon
TTATCCTGTTTTTTATCATAGAAGAGAACTTGTTTTTTCTTAAACGCATGTTTTTAGCGGTTGTTGATATGAACTCTGCTGCCTGTGAAGCGCTGAAAGTTTCAACGTTTATTATCACATCAACAAAAGAATGGTCAAGAATGTTTATTCCGTATAGTTTTTTGTACCTCTCAATGTTCTGCTCGTCTCTTTTTATCGTTTCATTTAAGACTTTTTCGAAGCTCGCTTTTTCCCTTTCGGCAATCCTTCTCGACCTTGTCTCAACCCCCGCCTCCAACCAAACGCTGAGATTATAATCACTCAACCAGCACGCGAGCCTTGAAGCAAGAACAAAATCCCCTCTGGCCATTTTTATTATCTTTGAATCAAGTTCGAAGTCAAATCCCTTCTTCAAGGCGTTGCTCTGAACGTAATTGAAGTCAAGCTTTTTATCAGCAGCAAGGTTTTTGAAAGTGCAGTTTATGTTTTTTATTTTCAGCTTTTCGCCCACCAGCCTTGAAACTGTCGTCGCTCCGCAGCCACTCAAACCCGAAATAACAATTTTCATTTTTTAATAATCAAATTTTCAAAAACTTCAAATGCGAGACCGGAATGTTTTCTTTCTTCAAAACCCCCTTTTCAAAACGCGTTTTTTCAATCAAAAGCCTCTGAGTGCAGGAAGCGCATAAAACCCCCCCAAACATTCTCGAAGGCCTTCTCTTTATCTTGGAAAGCTTCGACATTTCATACCTCCCCCTGACGGGAACTCCCTGAAGAACAACGCCGCACAAACCGCAGACTGTCCTGCTTGGCTTTTTCTGCTTGGTTATAAACTTTCCACCTTTAACGAATTTCTTTCTAACGCTTCTGCTTCTAAGTCTCGGAGTTGTCATTTCAAAACCACCTTTTTATCAAATTTACCCTCGATTTTTAAGTAAACCATTTCAAGTATAAACGCCACCACCGCGGCAGTGAGAATAAAAAAACCTCTCGGCCCGTAAACGCTGTTCTGAAGAATATGAAGCGAGAAAATCTCATTCAAGTGCAATGCAATCGGAAGTTGAATCAAAAAACCCGCGAAGTAACTTTCAATCAGAGCGATGACGATGAAAAACAACGGCAGTATGACAATCAACGGCTTGAATGGCAGTAAAAGCATCTCCTGCATTTTCCCCATCATCTGTTTTTGCTCTGCTTCGAGCTTTTTCAATTCCACCTCATCATTCTTCTTAGTGGCGTCCATGAGCTTTTTCTGGAAAACCTGAACTTCCTTTTGTATCGACCTGGCCTTTTTTCTCTCGCCAAGCTTGCTGTTTATGAAAAAAGAAATGAAAGCAAACACTACCGAAATCGCGACAAGCTCCTGCCATTCAAAAGCGAAAACCATTTTTTTTTACCTTTTAACAAATTTTTCAAGCGTGGGGTAAATCTCAAACAACTCGTCCTTGACAAGCTGCTCGTAAAACTGATAAGTGATTCCAACCGCAAGCAAAATACCAATTCCAGTACCCAACGCCCCGGTTATCTGGGCGAACCAAGCCAACAAACCCACGGTAACGCTTCCCAAAATAGTTATAATCGGAATATACCTGTCTAGAACCTTTTCAATAACCCTTGGATCCTGCCTGAAACCGGGAATTTGAAGCCCGGAACTCATTAATTGTTTTGCAACGTCCTTTGAACTCATCCCAGTGGTTTCAATCCAGAACCAACCGAAGACAACACATAACAAAACCAATACAAACCCGTAAACGAGAATATGAATCAACTCCAGGGGAATAGTCATCGTATTTCCTAAAATCGTGACCGGCACGCTGCTAACAAGAAAAGAAAGATAAGAAGAATAACCCCCGGGAATAAGCAACGGAGAGGGAAAGTTGGATATCAAATAAGAAAAACTTAAACTCTGAACAGGAACCCCCTGCGAAAAAACCCCAAGAATAGTTATACCATGACTAGCAATCAAACCCGCGACAAGCTGAACGTCGAAAATAACCGCGAAAGCTAGAATCACGGGCATCACAGAAACATACAAAAACTTTATAGGATACCGCGCTCCCAAACCCCTCGCCATACCATAAGTTAAGGGAAGCTCGATTTTCATTCCCTCAAGATAAACCGTTATAAGAAAAACTATTATGGTAAAGAAAAGAGGAATTAAAACCCAAATAGCCGTGCTAATGCTCCCTTGAATCAAATAATAAATGCTCTGCGGAATCAAGCCAACCGGTATTCCCGCATTGGTTGAAATGCTGAACACTCCCACGAAAACCTGAAGCGCCACTCCAGCCACTATAAACAATGAAACGCCGCTTCCAATCCCGTATTTTTGAACAAGCTCGTCCAAAAACATTACCAAAATAGCGCCGAACGCTATTTGAATTATAACAATCAACTCGGTAAGAAAAATGCTTCCGAACAAAGGACTCGTGCCTGGAACCACTCCCAAAACCGGAACCAATTGACTGTTTAAAACGAATATTACCCCCTCAATAAACGCCAATGCCACTATCAAAAGCTTTTGAATGCTCTGAAAATGCCGCTTTCCCTCATCAGTTGAAGTGTCAAGTCCAAGCAGGCCAGTTCCAACCGCCAACTGAAGAATAATTGAAGCAAAAACAATCGGACCGATTCCAAGAGTTGTCAAACTGCCAATACTGCTTCCAAGCAAAACCTGCAATAACTGAATCTGACTATTAACCCCCTGAAAACTTACTCCAATAGGGTAAACCTGGCCTAAAACGAAAAACACTACCAGCACTACCCCTGTCCAGTAAAGCTTTTCCTTCAATCCAACCGGAATTTCAGGAGCTTTAACATCAGGAATCAAATTAGCGATTTCTTTAATCATGTTTAAACCACTACCGCCTTACCGCCAGCGCTTTCAATGCTGTTCTTGGCGCCTTTTGAAAAGCCGGATGCTTTAACCACCATGGACTTTTTTAAATCAAAGCTTCCTATAACCTTTGACTTTTCAAGATCAAACTCCGTTTTGTCTGAAGCGGCGAGCTCTGAAAGCCTTACCATTTTAACAACGGGCTTTCTTCTGTAAAAACCCTTTCTTTTTTTCCTCATAGCCTCAAGCTCGAATTTAATCGTGTGAAACCACTTGTGCTTAAGCTTTCCGGCGTTGCCAATGCCCCCCTTATTTCCCTTACCTCTTCTATTCTTGGCATTGCCACCCCCATGATTTCTGTTGCCTAAATGCTTTCTCTTTTTTTTAACATGCTTCGCCATTTTTTTCAAATCATCCTCTCTACTATAACGCTTGCATTCTTATTAAATCCCGTAATCCCCCTTGGAAACGGCTTTTTAACGCTTGCCTTAAAACCTTTAACAGGAGGGTGAAGCCTTAAAACTTTAACATTCCCGAATTTATCGATTATTTTTTCAGACGCTGTTCCAATCATCACGAAATCCTTTACCCCTCTTATTTTTTTTCTATTATCTTCATTATCCTCCAAAAGAATTGCCTTGAACTTTCTATCCAAGCCAATGCTGTCCAAAAGCTTTTCAGATTTGATGTTTATCGTCTTGCTTCCTTTTATTCTAACTACTACTAACATTTTTCAACTCGCCTTTAAGCTGGTTTAATGAATTCAACGCTTTAATCGTCGCTCTGACAAGATTAAGCACGTTTCTCGTCCTCCCCTTGGTTTTGCTCCAAACATCCCTATAACCCGCAAGCATCAATACTTTTTTAGAAACCGCCCCCGCGACTATCCCCGTACCCCTCGGAGCCGGCATCAAAACAATTTCAGTATCCCCGCTTTTTCCCTTTATTGTTCTTGGAAGCGAGTGATTCTTTCCACACCCACACTCCCACGAGCCACACCCTAAAACCGCGCTTACGATATTCCTTTTAGCGTTCTGAATCGCGCTTGCAATAGCCGTCTTGGTTTCAACTCCCTTTCCAATCCCATAACCAACATGCCCATTCTTATCCCCTATGATAACAACCACCCTCATAAGCATCTTCCTCCCGCTGGCAGTCATACGCTGAGTGCTTGAAACTTCCACCACCTCATCATCAAGAGCAGGCAGAAGCGCGTCTATTATCTCAGGCTCTAAAATCTTCCTCCCACTTCTAACCACTTCATCGAAACTTTTAATTTTTCCCGCGATAACATCCCTTCCCAACTCCGTTTTAGCATTCCAATCCAACGTCAATCAACCTCTATTTTCTTCTTCGCTTCCGCAAAACTTTTCCGCACTTCCTCTGTTAAATGTTTGCCTTCAACCCTATTTAAATCAGCAACCTCGCCCATCACTCCTTTCAAACCAGAATCAAGCGCTCCCTTAACAGCTGAGAAAACAACGCTTCCCTTTGAAGGAGTATTCAAACCAATGTCGGCGATAAATTCCTTCAAACCCCTCTTCAAAGCCCTTTTTCCAGCAAGAAAACCCGTAAGATAAGCCGAGGGAGAATTACACTTCCCTTCAAAACCGAATTTTTTCAAATCAGAACTGTTAGCACATGCCACGGTTTCATCCCCCCTCTCGTTAAAAACAACCAACTGCACCAAAACCCTCTTATTGCTTTTTCTAACAACCAATCTTGGCTTCCTGCTTTTAAGCATGCCCAACCTTTTGACGTAATCGGTCTTTCCCTCTCTTCTTCTTTTATAATTCTTGAAACTCACTTTAAAACTCACTTCAAACTTTCAATAAAACTCTTCAAATGCCTTTTGTCCCTGAAAAAATTCCCCTTCACCAGCTTGTATGCCTTTCTGTAGTTCACTCCAAGCTTCCGCTTGTTTTTTCTTATAAAATCACGCTGACTTCTCACTTTTTCAATCCATCTCTTCTTCAAACTTTTAACCGCGTTTTTTGTTCCCTTCCTGCTGCCCTCCCCTCTGCCTCTTCCTTTTCTTTTTCTCATGCTTTTAATCCTGGCCCTCCCCCTACTTACCCCCTTCTTTGCTTTTTTGATTATCAAACCCTGCTTCATGAGATTTTTTACATCCTCACTTGTAAGAGCTTCCTTTGCTTTTTTTTCATCAAGAATTCTAATCCTGCTCAACCCCACCCCCCATGTTCTGCCGGCCACTCTTTTAACTGTTTCAATACTCATCCATTCAACACCTTTACCCCCAATTCTCTGGCCTTTTGAATCAAGACAATCCTTTTTTTATTTCCAACGTTTTTGGCAATGAAAACGCTTTTTCCCTTAAGCGATTCAAGCTCTTTAAGATTGTGCGCCACCCCCAATTCCACTCCATTTCTTGTATTTCTTATTTTTTTTTCAGTTCCATACCCCACAGAAGGCATGTACCCGAAGCCCTTCTTCTTCTCCCTAAGCTTGTTGTCAATTCCCCTTGGCTTCCTCCACCCCGTTCTGACTCTTTTCTTGGCCTTCGAATTCTGTCTTTTAAATTTAGGAAGTTTGAACATAATAAACACCATCTTGAAAAACTCTTATATCCTTATTTTTAATCTTGACGCTTCTCACTATATTGCTAGCAGTCTGACCCACCCCGTCCTTATCAAAACCCTTTACGGTTATTCTCTGCCCTTCAACCTTAACCTCAACCCCGGGCATTATCCTCGCAATCCTTGGAATCCTCTCCCCAAGAAAGTTTTTAATTAAAACCTCATCCTTTTTGACTTCAATGCTGACCGGAAAGTGAGCGTAAACCACTTCAAGACTCTTGACAAAAGGCGTCTTGAATCCCTTGAACGCCTTTAAAATATGCGCTTTAACCGAGTACAAAATCGCAACGCTTTTTCTCCTTTCCTTTTCCTTTAAATTCAATTTAATCCTCCCCCCTGAACTTGAAACACCCACCATTTTTTCATTAAACCTTATGTTTTTTAAAAGATTGTTAAAACTAACGTCAACCTCCCCAAATCTGACTTCTACTTTAACCCCCTCGGGAATTTCAATATCTATATAATCCATTTTCCAAAAAAACCTCAGTAAACAAAAGCAAGCAAAACCCCTCCCTCGCGATCAGCCTTGGCTTGAACATGCGTTTTAATACCCTTAGGCGTGCTGACTATAATCAAACCCTCGGTAGCCGAAGGAAGAAAACGCTGCTCAAAACTCTCCCACTCCCCATACCTCACCGGAAATCTTGGCGAAATGGCGCTTATATTGTTAATCTTTCCATTCAAAACAACCACACACCCCTTTCCCGAAAACTTGTAGTCTCTTATGAACCCACTCTCCTTTATAATATCCAAAACCCTCCTCAAAATCATTGAATTGTGCTTTATACCAACCTTCCTCTGACCCTTCAACTCCCCTACCTTGATATTGTTCAAACAATCGCTTAAATTCATTTTTTCAAATCACATGTACTGCTGAAATCCCAACTCTTTCGTTTTTTCCCTGAAGCACCTCCTGCAAACATACAAACCATACTTTCTGATCAAACCCTTGGCATTGCCACAGAACCTGCATTTTCTCTTCCCCTTTCTCTTGAACTTCAAGTCAAAACTTTGCTTTTCCTTCTTTCCCATTTTATTTCAAAACACCTCCACTCCCAAGCCTTTCGCGAATTCAATGGCCTCTTTTTTTGAAACCCTCTGCTTCAACGGAATTCTTGCCGGTTTTATTCTTCTCAAGCCAACCCTCTTTCCAGGCTTTGAAAGAGTCGCGCAAACATCAAAACCAATCATTCCAATATCGGGATCATACTTCACTCCCTTCAACTCAATGTACTCATGAACCCCGAATGAAAAATTGCCCTGATTATCGAACGAAGAGGCTGGAAGCCTAAAACTAACCGCTTCAAGGCATTTTTTCAAAACATTCATAGCACCATCTTTTCTCAACGTAACCTTAACCCCCACCAAATCCCCCTTCTTTATATCAAAACTAGGGTTTCTTTTCTTCGCCTTTGTGGAAACCGGCTTGACTCCGGTTATCTTCTCCAAAAGCTTTTTGGCATTGTCAATTTTAACCCCTCCCCCGCTTCCCACTCCAATATTCAAAGTAATCTTGTCAAGCATTTTCACTCCACCGCCTTAAAATCACTATCCACCGCCATAATATAATTTTCAGTGGTTATCAATTCCCTGCCTTCGGTTTCCAAAACAACATTGGCACCGCCACTGCTTGGAATTATCTTCTTTAAAATTCCAACGCTTCCAGCATGCTTCCCCTTAAAAATATAACAATTTGAACCCTCCCCCAACTTTAAAACTTCAACAACCTTCAAATTTGGAATTTCAATCTTGACAGTATCTTTTGTCTTAAACTTTTTATCGGAAATAATGTTAGACCCGTCGCTTAAATTCAATTGAACCCCCCCCTTTTTAACCAGCCTATTGTTTAAAACCTTCAAAAACTTAAACTCCGGCTTGCACTTCCTCAAAACAAAACCCTTGCCATTCCTCAAGACAACAAAACTCTCAGAAAGCTTCGGAATTGAAATAACATCCATCAAACCCACCGGAAAACCCAAATCCTTCACCCTTCTTCCGTCAATCAACACCTCCTTTAAAACAATCGCCGCTTCTCTTTTATTAGCCGCAAACCCAATACTTTCAAGCAAAAGCTGAACCGGAATGCTCTCCTCCTTACCGTGCTTTCCAGGCGAGTGCTTTTTAACCCACAACCCCCTTGTTTTTATAAACTTAGGAGCCGCGAGTTTTTTCAAATGCCTTGAATTGCCATGACCTGCCATAAAAAAAAATCACACCGAAATAACCATCAAATTCGAAGAATCAAACGGAAGCAAAACCTCCTTCCCGCTGTTCTTCTTCTTTATCACACCCTCGAGAAAAACCTTTCTCTTGCTTAAATTAACCTTAACCACCCTGGCGCTACCCCCCTTTTTAGCGCCTCTTAAAATTTTAACCATAAAACCCTTCTTCAAAACAACGCTTCTCCTCTTCATCCTCTCCCTCAACTCTTTTGAAAGATGAGATGAAACAAAACCCCTTGCCAAATGCAACGGAGCGTTGTACATAAACTTTCTTTTCTTTCTCGGCTGCTTGCTGACCATTTCAAACCACCGCCTGGGCTATGGTCACAACCTTGGGAAACCTCTCGGCAACCTCCCTTGCAACACAACCCTTTATTTCAGTCCCAACAGGCAACCCATCCTCGTTAACCAAAACACAGGCATTATCCTCGAACTTAACCCTCTCCAAACCCCTCCTATACTCCTTCTTCTGCCTTGTTATAACCGCCAATTGCTTTTTGCTTATCAACTCCCTCTTACCGGTTCTAACATAAACAACAATCAAATTCGCCACTCCTGCCCTGGGATTTCTCCTAGCCCTGCTGCTTCTAACTCCCTTAACCCCCACGAAAACAACTTTCTTCGCCCCGCTATTATCATCGCAATTCAAAACACTGTTAGGCGAAAGCCCTTTTGTAATCTTAGCCGTCAATCCAAACATTTTTCAATTCACTTTAAAAATTCAACACTTTTGTCACAACAAAACTAATAGTCTTGCTTAATCTTCTGCAACTTGAAATCTCAACCAAACTCCCAACCCTCACCTTCAAGCAATCGGAAACATGAGCGTGAAGCTTGCTTCTTCTCTTTTCAAACCTCTGAAACTTTTTAACATTTGCAATATACTCCACTTCAACAACAGCGCTTTTCTGCTGTTTCAAGCTTACTATCCTGCCTTCAAAAACCCTGCCTCGCACTTTCAAACCCCCGTGAAAAGGGCACTTCGGATCCTTGCAATCGACTTTTTCGCTCATTTCAACCAAACTTCTTTATTTTATCCTCAGGCTTAACACACAAAACAGAACCATCAAACACGATTCCGTTCACCTCAAAAAAACAACTCCCCTTGGGAATGGTTTTGACTCCCCGCTTTGTGCGAAGAATAAAAACGTTTCTTCTCTCATCGACAACCACTCCCTCCAAACCCTCTAATTCTTTGCAACTGCTTTCAACAATTTTTATGCTCTCCCCAATCCATAACCTTGCAAGCTGCTTTCGAACAGAAACAGGCTGAGTTTCGTTCATGTCGACTTAATATTATCTCTTGAAAAGCCGAAGCCTACCAAAGCCTCGACAGTTTTTTTCTTCTGTTCCCCCTGAAGAATAATCAAACCATTCTTCACCGTCCCGCCGCACGCGAGTTTATGCTTGAGACTTTTAGCGGTGTTTTTCAACTCCTCCCCGCTTAAACCCTCAACCATGGTGACATACTTATTGAACTTCTTTTTTGTAGAGTAAACCTTTATAGACTCATCAGTCTTCTGAATGCTCTTACAGGCACAGATATCTAAAGGCAGACCACACTTAGGACAAATACCAACCATTTTTTTTAAATTCCTCTAAAATTCAAGTCAAATTTAAACAAGTTAAGTATTTAACCCTTTCGCAGATTTTTTTCATAATATCTTTGAATCTTCAAATTCAAAGAAGCAATCCCCGCGAGCTTTCTTACTTTCTCAGACAGGCGGTTTTTCTCAATACCATTAAAAATAGCGCACCCCCGCCCTAAAAGTATTATAATCATTACTTTCAATGCTTTTTTCTCACAATACTTCATGTTTGATATTAACATGATTTTCAACCCAATCCTCAAAAATAACTTTAAGAACCTTGAACATGAAAAAAGACCTTGCTGCCGCGCTTAAAAATGAAAGCCTCTCTGCATTTAATTTAACCCTAAAAACCCCTAACGCCCTTCAAAACGTTTCCCACCTCGCTTTTAACAATGCCTTCAGAATGATTCTTTGAAATCAACCTTAACCGTTTCATACACTCCGCCCTTGCCTTGCTATCCGGCTTTGACAATCTCCCCAATCAAACGCAAGGCATTCACATTTTTTTCAATAATACCCGAGTTTTTTGACCTTCTCCACATGACAATCCACCCAATAATGAAAACCAACCGTTTTTCGCTTTCATTTCTTTCCACGTATTTTAATAATATTCAATATTTAAAAAAAAAAAAGCTTGTTTTCAACGCTTTAAAATTAAAAAAAAATTAAGAAAGTGGGCTCAGGGAGAATCGAACTCCCAATCTTTCGCACGTCAAGCGAACGTCTTACCATTCGACTATGAGCCCTGACTTAAATAAAAAAGTCAAAACTTTAAAACCCTTTCCAAAAAAATTCCAATTAGAACTCACCTAATCAAAAAAGCCAATCTTCTCTGAAATCATATCCGCAATCCCCTTCATCTCATTATCACTTAGATGAATCCTCTCATTCCTGAAAATTTCATCGTTCAACTTTCTTGGAATAACATGAAAGTGAAGATGCTTTTTAACCATCTCACTCTCCTTGAGAAAAGGCCTGTAATGATTAACTATATCACACCCGCTGCCCTCGCCTGAAAATTCCAGCACTGCCTTTTCAACCCTTGAAATAAAACCAAAGTATCTTTTCAACTCCTCCCCGCTCAACTCATCAAGCCTTTCAACATGCCTTCTGGGTATAACTAAAACATGTCCCGGAGCTAAAGGATTCTTATCAAGAAACGCAATACTGAACCCATCACCCCCAACCACATGGTTTCCTGTTTTGCCAGCCGAAATACCGCAGAAAACACATTCTGACATTTAAAACCATCTCCTACTTTTTCAAAACAACTTCAAAAAACTTGAACTGCCCGTCCTCCCCCGCAAGATAAGAATTAACAATATTGAAATTCGGAAACTTCAAAACCGCCTTGATCTCGGCGATTCTTTTTAAACCCATTCCAGAAGACTGTGTTTTCCTGTTTCTTCCAGGCTTTCTTCCCTGCCTTGGAGCTCTCCTAACAAGCTTTCCCTTCTTCACTCTAACCCTTGCAATCACATAATCATGCCTTGCCTTAAATCCCGCGCTTCTCGCCCTGGCGATATTTGACGGTTTTTCAACCCTGGTAACAGTGGACTCCTCCCTCCAATCATGAATTCTTTTCTTCAACGCATCGCTTCTCTCCTTCAAACTCTTTTGAAAACTCTTCAACACATGCTTATACCCATTCATATCATAAAACACCCATACAATTAAAGAAAGCGAAAAAATAAAAAACAATATGGAGAAAAAAAGCTCAAAAAAAAGCCGAAATCGCTTCAAAATCAAAAATTTAAAATACTTTTAACTTTCAAAACAAGCAAAACCATTCTCAACACGCCGGTCTACAATTGACTGAACGTACCTGGTGAATTTTAATGAATGAACTTTCAAAACTTGTTTTTGAAAAGGAGAGCATAAGATTAACCAGTTGTTGACCAACTACAAACTCGGAGACGGTAATCATTGGAAACCCCCCATTAAACTTATAGAAGAATGAAAATAGTTTTACTTCAAAAAAACAACGAAAGAGTTAAATAATTTGCTATCTAAAATTAAAATCAACTCTAAAACCAAATAGAGAGGCAATTCGAAAATAATCTTAAAATAGTGGGGATTTTAATGACCGAAGATAAAATACTTAAAGGAACTACAACCGTAGGACTAATATATAATAACGGAGTGGTACTGGCGGCTGACAAAAGAGCCTCTATGGAATACTTCATAGCGTCAAAAACAGTGGAAAAAATACAAATACTCTCAGACCAAATGGCAATGACCATGGCAGGAGGGGTTGGAGACAACCAAGCGCTTCAAAGATACTTAAAAGCCGAAATAGAATTATACAAATACAAAAAAGGCAAGCCCCCATCCATAAAGGCCATGTCCACTCTCTTAGCAAACATTCTCCAACAATCAAAATTCTACCCCTTCTACGTTCAGGTAATGATAGGAGGGTTTGACTCAAAACCCCAGCTTTTCGACTTGGATGCCGCTGGCGGGTTAATGAAAGAAAACTACACTTCAACCGGTTCCGGAAGCCCAATGGCGTACGCAATTCTGGACGACAACTACAAGGAAGGAATGACCGAAGAAGAAGCGCTGAAAACAGCGGTCAAAGCAATTACAGCGGCTATGAAAAGAGACGCCGCCACAGGAGAGGGGGTGGACGTGGTCATAATAGACCAGAAAAAAGCCAGAAAACTAACACCCCAACAAGTACAATCCTACCTAAAATGAAACAACCAAAAACAAAAAAAAGGGATTTAACTCTTTGAAAAACCTAAAGGAAGTAGAAGAAGAAATAAGACAATTAATAGCACCACAGTGCGAGCTGACAAAAATAGAAATGGAAGGCCCGCAACTGGTGCTCTACCTTAAAAGCCTAAAACCATTCTACGAAGATCACACCATAATAACAAAAATAGCGGCCGCCTTAAAGAAAAAAGTCACGCTCAGAACAGACTCTTCCGAACTCACCCCCCCGGAGGAAGCGCTTGAAAAAATCAAAAAAATAATCCCCCCGGAAGCAGGAGTTTCAGACTTGAAATTCGACCCGAGCTTCAACGAAGTGGCGATAGACGCCCTAAAACCCGGAGTAGTCATAGGCAAACAGGGAATGGTATTAAAAGAAATAATCACTCAAACCGGTTGGACCCCCAGGATTTTAAGAACCCCCACCAGCCCAAGCGAAGTAGAAAAAGCAATAAGAAACTCACTGCACAACCACGCTGAAGAGAGAAAAAAATTCATGCTGCAAACAGGCAAAAAACTATTAAACGGAAACTCAAACTGCGATTGGGTGAAGATAACCGCGCTTGGAGGTTACAAGGAAGTGGGAAGAAGCTCAACGCTGCTTCAAACGCCCAACAGCAACATTCTGATAGACTGCGGAATAAACACAGACAACACCGACAAGGCAAAAGCATATCCCTACCTAAACACAATGAACCTTTCTCTAGACCAAATAGACGCGGTCATACTAACACACGCCCACCTAGACCATTCGGGCTTTATCCCCTATCTTTACGCCTACGGCTATGAAGGGCCGTTGTATTGCACTCCCCCAACAAGAGACCTTTCAATCCTACTTCAGGAAGACGCTATAAAAGTAATGAACTCTGAATTCGGCTCAAGCCCTTACGCCGAAAAAGACATCAAAAAAGAATTACAACACGTTATAACAAGAGACTACGGAGAAATAACGGACGTGACTTCAGACGTAAAATTCACCTTCCACAACGCCGGCCACATTCTCGGAGGAGCGCAAGTCCACTTCAACTTCGGAGAAGGGCAGCACAACCTTGTGATGACCGGAGATATAAAATACGGAAAAACCAAACTCCTAGACATGGCGGACACCCGCTTTCCAAGAATTGAAACTCTGATAATGGAAAGCACTTACGGAGGTCCATCTGACTTCCAACCAAGAATAGAACAAAGAGACGAAAAACTGATAAGATTAATAAAAAACACCATAGAAAGAAAAGGAAAAGTGCTTATACCCGTCTTCGCGGTGGGAAGAAGCCAGGAAGCAATGCTAACCCTTGAAGAGCACTTCACTGAAAACGATTTGATTGTCTACATTGACGGGATGAGCAGAGAGGCAAACGCGATACACACTGTTTACCCCGAGTATTTAAGAAAAAACATCCAAAAAAGAATACTTCAAAACAACTCCCCATTCGACAAGCCGCTATTCAAAAACGTTATTTCAAAAGAAAGAAAAGACATAGCAGAAAGCGACGAACCCTGCGTTATATTAGCGCCTTCGGGAATGCTAAGCGGGGGAACCTCGCTTGAATTCCTAAAAATGCTCGCCCACGATCCCAAAAACTCACTGATATTCGTCGGCTATCAGGCAGTGACAAGCCTTGGAAGAAAAATACAGTCAGGGCAAAAAGAAATTCCCCTGGTAAACTCAAACAATAAAATAGAAACTCTCAAAATAAACATGGAAGTAAACACAGCAGAAGGTTTCAGCGGGCACAGCGACAGAAACGAATTACTATCATACGTTAAAAGCCTTAGACCCAGACCGCAGAAAATCTTCACTCTTCACGGAGATGAAACTAAATGTGATGACCTTGCTAGAACTTTAATGCACATAACGCACGCCGAAACCCGCGCTCCAATGAACCTCGACTCAATGAGACTCAAATAATCGCCGCCATTTCCCGCTTCATTCTGTCGAGAATCCCGGCGGAAATTCTAATCTTGCTATCTTGCCAGGATTGACTCTGATATTCTCAAATTTCATTTTTTTCATCAATGCGGCTTTGGGACAAAAATCAGTCATTAAACTCCTTTTCAATCAAATTCTTTTTTTCTTGCTAATTTTTTTAGTTAAAACTTTATATTAAAATTTTTGGTTAGAGTTTGACGCTGGCAACACTGGCAAGATAGGGTTGGAAGATTTATAAACCCTGGAATTTTTAATACTCTTTATGAGGGTTTTTAAGACGGTGGTTCAAAAGCATGTTTCATCAGCCAGGGTTTTAGGTTTGATGAGTGTTTTCACTGCGATGGTTAACTATTGCATTAAAATCGCTTTAAACCAGAAGATAACGTCTAGGAACGCCCTGTCTAAAAAAGTCTACTTTAAACTGTCCAAAAGTTTTAAAGTTCCGAGTTATTACTACGTTGAAAGCATTAACAAAGCGGTTGGTATTGTAAAGAATTATAATAAGCTTTTAAGAAAAAGGGAAAAGTTTAGTGGTAATAAAAAATTAAAAAAAGATGTCAGAAAACCTTTGATTAGAAACCCTTTCCTATCCACTTACTTTGGTTTTAAGATTAAAGATAATTGTTTGTTGATCCCAGTTGGCGTGAGGGATTTTGAGTCAATTCCTTTGAATGATTACGTTCAAAGTAAAATCAAAGAAAAAGGGGTTAAAGTTCACTCTTTCACTTTAAACCAAAAAAATCTTGGCTTGACAATCGGCAAGGAATTTCAGCCGGTCGAGTGTTTGAACACTTTGGGAGTGGACAGAAACATAAACAACATGACAATTGGTAATGAAGAGCATCACATGAGTTTTGACTTGTCTGCAATTCCTAAAATCAAAAGAAGGTACAAAAATAAATTGAAGCGTTTCACTAGAAACGATGTTAGAATTAGAAAAAAGCTTTTCGCTAAGTATGGCAAGCGCTCTTCTAACAGAACAAAACAAACACTACATAAAATCTCAAAAATTATCGTTGAAAACGCTAAACAAAACAAAGAAGCTTTAGTCTTTGAAAATATTAAAGGTTTGAAGGACATTACGCGCAAAGGCGATGGAAAAGGAAAGAATAGAAGGTTTTTGTTTCATAATTCTTTCCCTTATTATTTACTGGCAGAGCAGTTAAAATATAAGGGTTTGTGGGAGGGAATTGAAATAATTCAATTATCAAGGAAAGAAACTAGGAATAGCAGCGTTCAGTGTTCGGCATGTGAGTGTGAAACTCGAATAGTTCCAGAACGTTATGTTTACTGCGATAAATGTGGTTCTTTGTTTGATAGGGATGTTAATGCTTCGTTGAATATTGCGAAGCGGGGTCGGACAAGGCTGAAACGATCCTTCCAATTGGAGAAAGGCTCTTCAAGTGAAGCGATGGTACTGGAACCCGATGACCTAACAAGGTTTAGCGAGGCAATCCAGCCAGTTGATGAAGAGAAAGAACAGTTTTTTAAAGCAACACTTTCTTAAAAGTTAGTGGTTGTTTTTAGAATTTTGTCCCAAAGCCCATCAATGCAAATCCTTTTAAACAGCAATCTCTCTAAAAAAAAAGCAATGGTAAAAATAACACCCGGAAAAAACCCCTCGGGACTGTGGTTCCAAGTACGCGACAAACAACAAAAAAAACTAAGAGAAAACAAGAAAAAACAAAACGAAGCAAGCAAGGAAGAACAGGACAAGGCAATCAAAACGATCATGGATCTATGGAACGAACAAAAATACAACGAGCTTCCAATAGAACACCAAACATTCTGGGAAGGCATGCGGCAAAAAATAGTGGTGAGAAAGCAAAAACCTTCAAAAAAAGACCTGACCCTAATCAAAAAAGCGGTTGCCGCGCTTCAAAAGAAATAAACCAACTACTTCATCTCACCGACAAAAAAAGCATGGTCAACCTCAAAAGGATCCAAAACCACGAAGTCGAGAATCCTCGCCTTCTCCTCCAGCTTTCTCCTGCTCAACTCGTAAACCTTTTTCGGATTCTCGCTCGAATCAATACACCTGGCCTTCAAAGCTATCATCACAAACCTCGCCTTGAACATTTCAGCGTTCCTCAAAAGAATCTCCACCTGCTGAGGGTCGCTCAGGTCGGCGTAAACCACGTCAACCCTTTCAATATCAGCATACTTTTCAGGAAACCTCGCGTCCGCGAGAATGGGGGTTATATTCATCCTCTTCTCGCTTAAAAAAATCAGGTCGCTCATCGAACGAGGGGCGAACTCCACGGCGTAAACCATCCCATTAAAACCCACGATATCGCTGACATGAGAAACGGTAGTGCCATTAGCAGCCCCCAAATACAAAACCCTGACCCCCTGCTTTATGGGAAAATTCCGGATTTTCTTCATCACAGCCGCTGCAAGCTTGCTCCTTTCAGAATCCCAAACCCTGAACTCCTGCTTCCCAACTCTAATCCTCTTCTCACCGTAAACGCTCTCGCCGCTTACAAGATTAAGCGTCGCTATCCTTCCACCAAAAACAAAAACCCCTGGAAACGCCTGCTTCATACAGTTAAAAAACCCTCTAATCAATTTTAACACTTTCGCTTTACTTGGCTTTGCTAATTAATTATCTTTTTTAACTTGATTTAATCAGCAGAAATTAATAATTAATTAATAAAAAATATTTACATTATTTTATATTCTCACGCGCCGGCAGTGCGGGGTGCAAAGATTTTTAAGCTGAAAAAGCGATATTTGTGATTGAAGTGATTGAACCAAAACCTTTTGTTAAATGGGCTGGAGGGAAAAGGCAGTTGATAAACGAGCTTATACTTTATACTCCGATAAAATTCAATGATTATTACGAACCTTTTTTGGGGGGTGGGGCGTTATTTTTTAAGCTTTCAAAACGCAATAAAATAAACAAGTGCCATTTGAACGACGGCAATAAAATATTGATAGATGCTTACAAAACAATTAAAGAACACCCTAAAGAGTTGATTACTGAACTTAAAAGCAAGGAGTACAAAAACACTAAAAAAAACTTTTTAGAAATTCGTGCAGAAAAACCTACGAGTTTGGTAAAAGCAACTGCCAGGTTTATTTATTTAAACAAAACCGCGTTCAACGGTTTGTATAGGGTTAATTCAAAAGGCGGGTTTAACGTGCCTTTTGGAAAGTATCCTAACCCTAAAATTCTTGATGAGCAAAACATTTTGGCGGTGAGCAAGGCACTGCAAAAAGACGAGCTTACTAGTCTTGATTTTTCTGATGCTGTTAAGTCTGCAAAGAAAGGCGATTTTGTTTATTTTGACCCTCCTTACGCTCCGTTAAACAAGTCTAGTTTTACCAATTACACAAAAGAGGATTTTACTGAGAAGGATCAAGAAAGATTGGCAGACAAGGTTAGAGAGTTGGATAATAAAGGCTGTTTTGTGATGCTCAGCAATTCTTATTCCCAGTTAATGCTTGACTTGTACAAAGATTTTACTACCAACATTGTTAAAGCGAGTAGAATGATAAACTGTAAAGCCCAGGGGAGGGGGAAAATAAGTGAGTTAATAATCACAAACTATAAAACTCATAAGAACATCAGCCAATTCGCGTAGCTTTGCTTACTATGACAAAAATTTCTTTTTCAGCTATCATAGCGTCCATCAATTCCTTGAAAACCCTAGCAGGCTTTTCAGGCGGAGTGTTCTTCTCCATTTTAATCATCAACTCTATAAGATGGCCTATAAAATCAACCTTGTACTCTCCATACTTGTTCAACTCTTCATAAGACTTTAATTTTGCTTTAGTGGTTTGACTGAGATTACATTTTTTCCTGTCTTCTTTGCTTTTAAAAGGCTCAACCTTTTCGTACATGCTTCGCAAGTATTTCATAAACTTTAAAGTAAGCGCTCTGTTATGCTCCTTTTTTATGAGAAGATCAATAACCTAGTGAATATGCTTGGGCGTCCTCAAACGCTTGCCTTTTTCCCGGTATTTGATAAGAATATCATGATCAGGGTTAGCACCTCTGCCACCTTCAAAAACCCCGATAATCGTGCCATCATTTAAACGTATTTCTTTAATGGCAACATGTTCTCTGCCCTTTCTTTTAAACCTCATACAAATTAAAACAGCACAATTATTTTTAAAACTGCCTAATAAGATACAATTATTTCATACCAATGTGAATTAATAAGATGGTTTGAGCTTTTAAACGTGCGAAAAGCAAATACCTAAAATTGTTTTCCTTTCAAATGATAGTCAATGGAAAAAGGAACAAAAACCTAAAGGAATGCCCGTTAGAACGGCTTCACCTCACTAAATAATCAAATGCCATATAGCCAACAAACACATAAAATAACACCAAACGCTGGACAACGCAGTCAAAAGGGGTGCTAAACTCTAAATACTCGCTCTTTTTTGATAGGAATGTTAAAGCAAGCTCGCCGAAAAAGACGTGCACAAAACGCGGTTGGGATTGTAAATGTCAATTGAACTGGTTGTTGACGCAAACATTCCATTCGCATCGCTACCGGACGGCCAACTGCTCGCTCAATACATCATCGAAGCCTGACAAACAAATCTAATAATAACCACTCCAGTATCCTGAATACCCTGTCTGTAAATAAGCGGGTTGTTTCAACTTTTAACTTTATGATTCAAGAGAAACACGTCAAGAGGTATGTAGATAATAG
>CAYMAH010000005.1:0-1710 GCA_964388435.1 Microcaldota archaeon
TACTTGAAATGAGTAAATAATAAAGGTGGTTTTCAAATGGGAGTTAAAGAAAAGGAAGTTTTAAAAAGAAAGTGTGAGGAGCAAAAGGGAAAATGGGTTGACGAGGGAGTTGGAGTTTGCATTATAGATGCTGATAAGGACTCTGCTGTAAAACTTCAAATAATGAAGAAAGTTTGCGATGAAGCTGGAGGTAATTTCAAGATTGGTAAAGAACAGAACAAAATGGCTTCAGCCTGCAAAATTGAAGATGAAGAAGAATGATATACAAACACTGCAATTATAATGAACAAGGAGATTTAGTGTGCAAGTTAATCTACACTAAAAAAGAGTTTAAAAATTTAAATAGTAGAAAAGTAGAGTATACAGCTAGTTCAAAAAGCCAGAGAAACAAGGCAAGAAAACTAACTGGAGCAACGTGTTAAAAAAAAATGAAGTTAATTATAAACAAAAAATGCCCTTACTGCAAAGAATCCGTTAACGTAATGATTAAAAGCGTTGTTAAAAACGGGGGTGAACTCGAAATCGAACATAGAAGTAAAGGAGTATTCCCCGAACTGGAACTTAAAAACGGCTTCAAACTGAAAGGTTTAAACGAAATAAAAGAATTATTCGACTAACTTAATAATATTTTCTATTTCAACGCCCTTTTCAAAATCTTTCAACTTTAAAGAATAGCCTTTACTAGTTTTGTTCAAGAAAGTTAAGGGAAACAAGCGCCAACCCCTCCTGTTTATTTTCCAGGCAACGTAAAATTTAACACCGCTCTTTTCTTCAAAACCCCTCATTATGTTGAACTTTTCAGTTGGAAAGTAAAGAGATTTCTCATGCGCTTTACACTCAACCAAAAAACTATCGCCTTTTTTCAGTGCAATCAAGTCGGGTGAAGTCCCGTCAACACCACTCTTAGCTGAACGGATAACAACAAAACCCTCTAACTCAACAAGCTTTCGGAATTGACGCTCCGCCCCAGCCCCTTTAACATATTTTTGCAATGTCAACTACCATTCAACCCTATTAGTTTTTGAAAACCGCCCCTGCTGTTTGAAACCGTGAGTTGAAGCAAGCCTAAAATAAAAGGAATCCATAAAAATTCAACGTTTGTTATAACGTTGATAAGGCAGAATAACGCTACAATCAAACTGCTTAAAACTAAGTACTTGCTTTGACTGTCGAATTTTGAAAGAGCGTTCACATTATCATTAAAACTCGCTATCAAACCCAAAACCTGCATTATAATTATTATGAAGAAAAGAAAGAAGGAAAGCTGGAATACAAGGGGGGTGGTAACTTGTCTAATCAAGTCTGACTGCAACAACATCAAACCAGCCAAGAAAACTATAACGCTCAAAACCGCCCCTGAAATAAAATTAATCGAGGTTTTCTTAGGCTTTACAGTCATACCAGGAGAGTAATCCTTCTTTTCACCATACTTCTTCCAAAAACGCCTGGGCTTATGATAATTAACCATATTTTTAGAGGGGCTCTCACCCTGAACGTTTTTATTTTCAACAACATTTTCTTCCAATTTAAAAAAAAACCTTTCTTAAATTAAGGAAAGCCAGTCAGATTGAAAACACCCGCCTTTGAAAAAAATTTTTACTTTAAAACCGTGCAAGAGTTTTACCTTTGCGTTCAATCCAATTTTCAAAGTTTTCAACTTCATTCTGAACTTCCCAAAACCTTTCCAAGTAATTACAAAAGCAGTTAGTA
>CAYMAH010000006.1:0-33637 GCA_964388435.1 Microcaldota archaeon
CAATTGCAGAACTCAACTCCAGTCAAACTCGTGCAAGAACCGGTTTACGGAAGCAACCTAAGCTACATAGATTTTCTGATTCCAGGAATACTCGCCTTCATCAGTATAATGGGAGTCACAATGAACCTTGGAAGGGCGATAGCAGGAGAAAAAGAGCAAGGAGTGCTGAAAAGGGTTTTCCTTACTCCAATAACCAACACAGACATTATCTTGGGAAACGGGCTAGGTTTCTGGATAATTGGAATAGCGCAAACGCTCATCATTCTATTGATAGCAATATTCCTGTTCAACTTCACTCTGCAGGGCGACCTTGTCCTTCTGCTTTTCACCATAGCATTGAACAGCATAGTGGCGGTGGGAATGGGACTGCTTATTTCAAGCCAGGCAAAAAACAGCGACCAGTTCCAACAGATTGCAATGCTCACCACGTTTCCAATGATGTTCATAAGCGGGGTTTTCTTCCCATTGCAGGCAATGCCATCCTGGCTTCAGTTCATAGCCCAATTCATTCCACTCACGTACGGAGTCCAGGTTTTCAGACTCATAATGGTCAAAAGCTTCACTTTCGTTCAGGTTCTACCCCAGCTTGAAGTGCTGGCCGGTTTTGCAATCGTTTTCATTTCACTAGGAGTGTTGATGTTTAAAAGAGAAATTTAAAGGTGATTTAAAAATGAAAAAAATTTTATTGAGTTTGGCGATGATTTTCGCAGGGCTGACGCTGGTTAACGCCACCCCGCAGCTTTACCTTTCAGCCTCTTCCACAAACCCCTCGCCCGTAATGGCGGGCCAAAATTTCTGGCTTCAGTTTAATATAATGAATTCCGGAAATACGGACGCGCAGGGGGTGACTATAACGATTAACGCTCAACCGCCTTTTTCAGTGATTAACCCTAACCCAACTGCTGTTTCCAATATTCCGTATAACAGTCAAAGCGTTCAATACCCCTATCAAATATCTTCAAACAGCGAGTATGTTCTGCCAATTGAGATTGAAATGCACGCTGCAAGCAACGCGCAGGCAGGCGTCTACGCTTTGCAGATGACCCTGACTTATCACGACACTCTCGGAAACCCCTACCAGACAATTCAAACCGTTAACATTCAAGTGGGAGGAGAGCCCAGCCTTTCAATAACAACCTCAAGCCTAAACCCGGTTCAAGTGCAGCCAGACCAGACGACAAACGCAGAACTTTTGATTCAGAACAACGGCGCCGACATAGCACAGAACACTGAAATATCGTTTCAATTCCAAGGCGTTGCCTCAACGCCAATGCTCAACGCGGGCACGATACAACCCTACACGTCAACCATGATTCCAGTGTCTTTCAAGTTTAACAAAAACGCCACAATAGGAACAATAAACGCTTTAGCGTCCTACTCAGACTCTCAGGGAAACAATTTCACACAAACCATTCCATTAAACGTAAATTTCGAGTGGAAGCAGCCCGAATTCCAGATTGAATCAATATCATCCACCCCTTCAAACGTTTACCCTAACGACTACGCTTCACTAAACGTTCTGTTTGACAATAGCGGTGATGTTGATTTGAAGAACGTTGATCTCTACGTTTCAAGCGGCAACGTTCAGGTTCAAAAACTTTCACAGCAGATATTCCTTGGAGACGTTCCAAGCAAGACAAGCCAGGACTTTCAAATCAGCTTTTACTCGCCTAAAAACTCCACCTCAGGATCGCAGTTTTTCACTATCAACGCCACCTTCGATTACTACAATCAGACAGAGTATCAAATCCTGCAGGTTCCTTTTGAAATAAAGCCGTTGGCTATGTTCGAAGCAGAAACTTTCCAGCCCAGTATATACCCCGGCGCGTCCAACGCCAATGTGATTGTTCAAATAAAAAACATCGGAAGCGACGACGCAAGAAACTTGATAATAACCACTAACCCCAACTTCCCGTTCACCACGGACGCCGGAACAAGATACATCCAAGATTTAAAACCAGGCCAGGCGCAGAACATCAGCTTCAGCGTAAGCGCCAGTTCCACAAGCGTTCCCGGAAGCTACCAACTTGAAATCGACTACCAGTTCAAAGACGCTCAGCAAAACACCCAAACAGACTACAACAACATTCCCCTGAGCATAAGCGGAATGAGCTTATTACAATCAATCATCAACTACTCCTGGATTATAATCGTGATAGCGATTATAGCGGCAATCTACTTTACAAGGATGAGAAAGAAAAAATGAAGCTCAGCCTCGTAATACCGGCAAGCAACGAGGAGAACCGAATAGGAAAAACCCTTAGAAAAATAAGAAATTTCAAGGGAGTGGATGAAGTGATAGCGGTTTCCAACAGCACCGACAACACAGCCGAAGTGGTTAGAGATTTTAAAAAAAAAGACAGAAGAATCAGGCTGCTGGAGTTTGACAAGCCCATAGGAAAAGGCAAAGCGGTAGTGGAGGGATTGAAAAAAGCCAGGTTCGACGTTGTTTTATACGACGCCGACAGTTCAATACCTCTTGAAGAAATCAGCAGGATTAAGGAAAAGCTTGAACAGGGTTACGACCTGGTGATAGGATCAAGAAACCTGCCTGAAAGTAAAACCAAAAGAAGCCTTGCAAGAGAGATTAACAGCAGGTTTTTCAACTCTCTTGTCAGGCTGGCCTTGAAAATTCCATATCATGACACTCAGTGCGGTTTCAAGGGTTTAAGCAGAAAAGCATCTAAAACGATTGCAAAAGAAACATCATACAAAGGCTGGACCTGGGATTTAGACGCGATAATGATTGCAAAAAAGAAAAAAATGAAGATAATCGAAATTCCAATTAAATGGAAGCACGAAGAAACCGACAACTGGAAAGGAATCAAAAAAGCGCAGTTAATCGTAATGCTTGCGGATTTAATGAAAATGAGAAAAAATCTAATCAAAACGACCTGAGTTTAAAGGAACGGGCCCGACGGGATTCGAACCCGCAACCTTTTGGTTTCTCCCCTTTTTCAGCCAAGACCGAAGCTTCGACTCCCGGTTGGAAAAAGACCGGAACCAATCGCTCTATCCTGGTTGAGCTACGGGCCCGGAATTAAAAAGGGGTTTAAAGTTAAAAAGAGTTTTCATTCCCCGGTTTTTATGCTTTAATCAGAATGAACAGGAATATCAAGGAGAATATTTTAAGCACCAAGATGAAAAGCGCTAGAACGGCAAGCACCATTAAAGCTATGATTAAAGCGAAGTTGTTTTGAATAGCGTTGAAGTATGGAAGTGTTGAAAGAGCTGATTGAATGCTTTGAGTGGAAACGTTTTGAGTGGAAGTTGAATTTGAAATAGCGGTTTTCAATCCTTGCAGATTGAGATTTATGGCGTTTACAAAACTCTGCGCGTAAAGGCTTGCTATTGACTGTTGTTGCGTTGAATTTAAACTTTCAAATGTTGGCAGCATGGCCGCTATCGTGGTTGAATTTCCAGATCCCGTTATTATCGCCTGCCGATTCGAATCGTAAAAATTTTGAGCCGCAGTTTGCAAGTCAGACTGCGAAATGTAGTTTGAATAATTAACATTCGCTAAAGAGTTGACGCACATTTCAGCCACGCTTCCGGCAGCCTGAGGAACTATAGAAACGGTGCTGTTTAAAAAATAATTGAAATAGTACGCTTGGCTTGAAGAGGTTATGATGAACGCCGAGATTGTTCCAAGTACCAATAACATATAAAGCCCCCTGCTCACACTGTTGTAAGAGTCGCTCATAGTGAGCTTTTCGCTTCTTCTGTTTAACAAGGATATTATAACTGGAATTATTGACAAAATCAAAAAAGCTGAAAGGTATGGAGTGTAGAAAATTGAAAAGATTATTCCTATCAAAATAAAAAGAATCGAAAAAAGGGATTGGGAAATACCAAGCTTGTAGGAGTAGAAGCTTGAAAGCGCTAAAACCAAGCCATAGGATATTATGAAAAGGATAAAAGAAATACTGTAAAGCTTGGGTATTAACAGTTGCATGCTTGACATGTCGAAGAATTCTATGAAGTGAAAGTCGGATGATTGAAACAGCAAAAGCGAAACAGCGAATATCAGCAGTGCCACGCCTAAGATTATAAGTCTTGATTTGAAGTACTCGTCGAATTTCAAGTTAAAGTCCATCAGCTTATTAAAAACCATAATGATTAAAAAAACTTTGCCATGATTTTTTTATGCAGGTGTTTGCTAATCAAATTTGATTTTGTTAAAAAAAAATGCAAATAGAAGAATTTTTAAGTTTGCCACTTCCTTTTTAAAACAGTGAAAAGCAATGGAGACAACAAACAGGTTAAAGGCACCCAACATTGAAAAGCATTTTAACTTGGAACCTAAAAAAAAGAAAAATCAGATGGAAAAAAAAGCCGAAATTACGAGGGTAATCAAAGCACTGTTCCTGATGTCTTTTTGATTTGGCGTTAATTTTTTAAATTTTTTCTTGTTTTTTTTTCTTTAACTCCTTTATTTTTATCCTTTTTTCAAAACTTGTTTATCTATTATTTTTTTCAGACTTTTTATACAAACCCATATTATGGAATAAATTTTTAAATAAGTCAGAGTTTCAGGTTTTGCTCGTGGTTTGAGGTTCGATGAACCTGTAAACAGCCATTGAAAGTATTAGTATCAAAACCGCTAGATAAGGCAGAATCGAAGTTGAAGTTAAAGCCGTGAAGAACCCGCTTATGCCCGAATTTGAAAGGATTTGGGTTTGCTGTTGAACGGGTATCTGAGTGGAAGGCGGTTTTTCAATTCCATTCATTAACCGCCCGCTGGCCCCTTCAGCCAAATTCAAAGACTGGTAAACGCTTATTGTTGTAGCGGCGCTTAGATTGCTGTAAAAAGCAGTTATTTTATATAACCCTGTTTGAGAGGCGTATAGCACATTATTGTTTATTGGAAGTGGAGAGTTCCAGTTTGTGGTGACGTTGAACTGATTTCCGAAAGAGTCGAAAGCAGTAGCGTTTAACTGAAGTGAAGAGTAAAGTTTAATTGAAGGGTTGGAAGGCGTTATTTGAAGTATGATGGGAGTTCCGGGGTAGACAATTGAAACCGCGCTTGCCGTCATACCGTCACCGAAAGCCTGGATCAAAACACTTCCTGTTTTTTCCCCTATTATGTAGTCACCTACTATTGCAGCGGTTCCGTTTATAGAGCTTGTCATGAAGTTTATTGTCACATTTGTCATCTGATTTCCCAAAGTATCATAAGCATAAGCGTATAATTGTTGAGGGACTCCGGCGGTTAGAGCGTATTGCGGCATTGAAATATATGAAGGCAAAGCAGGAGTCACCGTTATGGTAAAGTTAGCGGTTGAACTGTTGTAATACGCGTATATAATATAAATTCCGGTTGCCGTTGAAGTGAAAGTTCCGTTGCTTGACAATCCCCCCCAGCTAGCGTTAACTATCGAGCAGGTTTCATTGCAGTACACCGCCTGGTATTGTGAAGTGTTTCCAGCGGTTACGGTTGACGGTCCTTGTACGTATAAAGTTTGATTCAATATTGTTATGATTGACTGATTTGAAACGTTTTGATAGGTTGCAATTACTATACAATTGCCACTGTTTTGAAGAGTCACACTGTTATTTGTAATGTTGCAGTTTCCAGTTGCAGTCCAATTAGCATTTACAGTCATTGAATTGCTGAAGGCGTCGAAAGCAGTTGCATTGAATTGAATTGTCGAGTAAGGTTGAACGATCGGGTTATAAGGCTGTATTGAAAGCGACGTTGGTTGACCTGGATTTATTGTAATTGTCGCGGTTCCCGTAACGTTTCCCATTGTAGCGGTTACCTGCATAAATCCTGACTTAAATCCTGAAGTGAAAAGCCCGTTTTGGTTTATAGAACCTAGACTGCTTGTGACATTCCAGTTAAAGCCAGTTGTTTGTATCACATTTCCTGCACTGTCAACGGCAGTGGCGTTGAATTGTTGCGTTGAATTGATTTGAATTGACGCTTGGTTCGGAGTAATTATTATTTGGGTTAGATTTCCCGGAACCACCTTTACAGTAGCCGTTTGGGATTGCACGGGGTTTTGATCTGATAATATTATATATGCCACTCCATCAACTATTTTTTCAAGAGTTATGTTTACTCCTTGAACTGAAGCATTGCTGTTTATCCCTAGAGTTAGTGAGGCGTACAAAGGAAGGTTTGTGTACAATGAAATTGAAGTTGAGTTTATACTTTCTATTGAAAAAGTAAGAGATCCAAATTGATATGAATTTAGGGTATTGGTCCAGTTAATTGACAGTGGAAGTTCGGCAAAGCCATTACCTCCGCTCGTTATTGTTATAATTGATGTTCCTTGAATCCACCCCTGAATTGTAGCATTTGAAGGGTTTTGACTTGTTATTCTTGCTATTGTTGAATTGCTTGAATTCCAAACTCCGCTTCCTCCTGAAACGATAAGGTTTTCTGTTTGACCGCTTGTTATTATTGAATTTTGAGGGTTTATCATTGACAGGGTTTGAAAAATTTGATATTCTTCTAAAGTTCCTCTTCGACCTTCAGAACCGTTTTTTGCAAATGAGCGATAGCAAGTTGAGTTTAATCCTGCAATTCCACCTACTCCCTTGTTTAGGCTTAGATTTCCTTCGAATGAAAGGTTTGAATAATAAACAACAAAAATGCCTCCGTTGCCTCCATTACCCCCATTACTTGCTGATTGTACAAGTCCAGGTGTTGGACAATAATCACCACCATTACCTCCATTTCCGCCATCAGCGATTATGCTTCCTGAAACGTTCACGTCGCTTCCGTTCAATATAATGGTTCCACCGTCACTGCCGTTCGCTCCTTTTTCGCTCCACCAGTTTCCGGCACTTCCATTTTTTCCATCCACGCCGCTAGCGTTTATTGTTCCTTGAATGCTGATCTGGTCAGCGTTTATTTCAAGAAAGCTTCCTTCTGATGGTGAAATTGTTATCGAAGAGTTTGGAAGAAGAGTAAAAGAATTTCCATTGAATATATTAATTCCGGTTATTGTCAGATTGCTTGATATTATACAATTATTTCCACAAGCGTCGAAAGCGCCTGCATTTGAAAAGATTGGAAGAAAAGCTAGCAGTGCTAAAAGCGTTAAAATCGTCAGGCTAAGTTTTTCGGTTTTCATTGTTTTAAGATAAGAACAAAACACCTTTTTAAATCTTACTATTTAATAGTGGTTACAACACAATCGGGTTTTAATTTTAATAATATTTTATTCGACTAACTCCATCCAGTGAAAATTGCCTTTGCAAATTGTTTTTCCGTTTCAATAAAACAATACTCCTTTTTATTATAATCCAGCTGAATTTAGATGAAAAGTGCTTTTCAAAGCGCTCAGCTCATTCCGAAAACATGAATTAATACTTTTTTTGATGGTTCTTTGATTTTACAAGAACTCTCGGCGTTAGCCGGTCTTTTTGTTTGATATTTTATTTAATCAATTCTTCTTTCAATTTAATTGATTGAACTGCATTTTAGATTTTCATGTTTTAGGATTACAAAACACTTGAACCCCTTCTTTTTCTACTAGAACGGTTGTTTCTGCTTGCGACACCAACCCAACGTCTGAAAGCATTGGATAGGAAGTTCCAGCTCCGTTTTTGATTATTTCCCTTAATCCCATGTCTATCTGCAAGTCTGAATATGGGAGTTTAAGCCATCTTTTGGCGAACGGAAGGGTTTGAAAGTCCGTTAAAACAAGATTTAATATTTCCCTAGCGGTTTCCCCCCTTACTTTCCCCCCGAAAAGCGAGTATATTTGACAGTAGTTTTGTTCTGTGACTTTTCCCCTTCCAGTGGTGGCGAATGGCTCTACCGCAAAAATATCTCCTTCGTTTAGTATTCCACCACTTACAGGCGTGTTGGGAAGATCAATACCAGCGTGCAATAAGTATCTGTCTATCAAATGACCATTTAGATTTTCTATCACTTTGAAGCCACTGTTTTTTATTTCCTGTTCTATAACCCCTCCTATAACTCTGAAGCTCACTCCTGCTTTCATCACGCTTAAAGCGCTTTCAAGCGCATTTTGGCTTGCTTCCAACAACTTTCCATTTTCTCCTGAAAAGTCGATTGTTAGCGAAGTGTCCATTATGTAGCCTTCCACTTGAACTCCTAAGTCTATTTTAAGAAGGTCTTTATCGCCAACCACACTTTCATCGCTTATTGAAGGGGTGTAGTGAGCCGCCCTTTCGTTGGCGCTTAAATTAACGGGGAAAGCTGGCTTACCCCCGTTTTCGTTTATGAACGTCTCTATTTTCTGGGCTATTTCTAAAAGCTTAACTCCAGGCTTTGCAATGGTTCTAGCAAAGCTTCTTGCCTTTTCCGCTATGGCTCCTGCTTTTATATAAAATTCAATTGATTCCAATTTCAACACCTTTCAAGTTATTGAGCGGAAAGCTATTTAAAAGGTTTCAGGCATTTTAAATCAAAGGTTTTTTTCAAGTATTTTTCTCACTTGAAAAAGGTTTTTAGCCTTGAAATCTGCGCCGGTCTTCCGGCTTGTAGCGTATTTCCCCTGAAAAACACGTATTGTTTTAAAACCGAGTTTTTTCATTGGAGTTATATCAATATCCTCCCTGTCCCCCACAATGAAACAGTCGCTTCTTTCAAACCCAAGCTTATCATAAAACTTGACAAAACTTTTGACTTGCCTGCTATCATGCTTGTCCATCACGAAAACCTCGTCGAAAAAATCCGCTATTCCAAGAAGGTTTAACTTGTCCCATTGTTTTACCGGGCTTCCCCCGGTTAACAGAAATATTTTAACGTGCTTATCTTTAAGAAACAAGAGCAGGTCAAAACAGCCTGGCGCGATGAAATAAGAAAGAAGATTTTTTGCGGCGTGGTGCGCTAACACTCCGGAGCTTAATATTTTGTAATCGTTTTTGTGCCCAAGCCTTTCCATTAAAACGTTGTAGTGACCTTCGAAGTCTGAGCCGAATTCCGCGTAAATCCGGTCCAGCATTTTCCATTGTTTTGAGAAGGGCGTGTTTAACCCTCTTAGCATCATCGCTTCAACCGCCTGTCTTCTTGCAAAAAGGTTGAACCTCGTTGAAAGGTACAAAGTGTCATCCAAATCTAAAACAACCGCCTTCAACTCCAATCACCGAATGTTTTTTGCCTGCTATCATTTAAAAGGTCTTCCTTTTTTATTCCAAGCTCTCCCAGGATTTTCAAAACAGCCGGCAGCACTTGATTGTTTATGTAATAATCAGCGTCGTAGTCTTTCGCGAATTCAAACAACTCGGCTTTTTCCGAGATGCTTTTTCCTTTTTTTGTTATTATAAAACCCACACTGCTCCCCGCTTCTATTTTTACTCCTTTTTTTTCAGCTTTCAAAGCCGCGCTGACTTCAGGGCTTAAGATTTCATAACTTTTCAGGCTTTTTGTTATCGTGGAGTGAATTTCAAGGTCTTGCAAATCCGCTTTTTCTTCTTTTAAGAGGGTTATGACTCTTTTCACTTCTGTTACCGCTTCGTCTAAATCTCCTTTTTTAAGAAGAGCCTCCAACACCTTTCTTTGTGTTTCCCTTGCTATTTTGCTCCAATCCCTTCTCACAAGCTCGAAACCCCTTATTTTTATTTTGCCATCCTTATTTATAAGCGCGTATTTTTTTTTAGCTCCAACCCCGACGCCACCCTGCTTTTTGGCCACGAACACTCCTCTCGTGTAAAAATCTTCAAGCTCCAACTCCATCTTGCCTGGCAGAACCGAATTAATCTCTTCTCGGAAATCTTCGATTTTTTTCTCCTCCCCCTTATCATACAACAGGAACGCAGCGTCCGTATCATTATATAAAACTTTAAAACCTTTTTTTTCAGCCATTTCATTGACTTCCATTATATATTTTCTTGCAAGGGCCGTAACGCTCTCCCCACACTCCCTGCTGTAAAACCTTGACCTAGGGTAAACCATGTACCCGTAAACCGCGTTTGCGACTATCTTCAGAGCCCACTGCCTTGCGAAAAGAGACTTGTACTCAAGACTTTCATCGCCGAATTTTTTCATTTCTTTTTTCACTTCGGTTCTAGCGTTTATCAGGTTTTCCAGTACCAGCGGAATCAAACCCTTTTTGGTTTTGCAGAACCTGTGGCCTTGCGGTGAAACGAAAGAATCTTCACAATCAATGTTTAGCGTGGAAGGGTCGATGTTGTATGATATTATTATAGAGGGGTAAAGACTTTTGAAGTCCAAGACAGCGATGTTGTCATATATTCCCGGGTTTGGCATTTTGACGAACGCTCCTTGTATTGGATTGGAGTACCGTTCTTTGAAGCTTTCATCTTTTGGAAGAGTGGGTATGATCGTGTTTCTCTCAAATGATTTTCTCATTAAAATCGATTCCACGAAGTTGCTCGCCGCGTTTCTTGAAGCGTCGAACAAGGGTATTCCGCCGAGTTTGGACAACTCCACTTCCAGGGGAGTCACAAAATCTAATAATTCCAGGCAGGCTTTTGAATCATCCAAGCAGTATTCCACAAGAACATCCTCCTGTTCATTCCACATCTCGTAAATGTTTTTTTTAATCACCATTTTCTTTTTAAATCCAACGAGTTCTGTTGAAGCGCTTTCAAGCGTCAGACGGTGAAGTTTTACCGACCCTATAGCGTTTAGAAAAGATATCACCTTAAAAACGTCAACGTGTATTCTTCCGGCTATTTTAGCGGTTTTTTTAATTCCCTTTAAGAGCTTAATTCTGCTCCTGTCTCTTCCAAATGGAGTTTTCACTCCCAAAATCCTGCTTCTTTCAGCCAAGTAGGGCAGGTCGAATACATCGCTGTTATACCCGGAAATAACGTCGATTTTGTTCCTTTTCAATAACTCTGCAAACCCTTCTATCATCTGTTTTTCGTTTTCAAAAACCTTTACAAAATCCTTTTTGAATTTTTTATAGGTTAAAACTCCCTCGATTTTTTTTCCTTTCACCATTCCAGCATAGCTTATCATCAAGCAGGGGTCTTTTGACGGGTTGGACATTCCCCTCTCGTTGTAAGTTTCAATGTCAAAACAGAGAATGTTCGGCTTGAAAACCCCGCTTTCTTCAACCGCTTTTATTTCCTTCACCTCATCCTCTTCATAATCCACTTCCACCATACCCGTTGGAATTAGCCCTTTATCTATTAGATATCTGTAAATGAATTTAATATCGGCTTCGAAAACAGTTCCTTTTGATTCGAAAAAGCTTCTCTCTTTTTTTAATTCTTGAGGACTTTTGAATGAAACCTTCCATAACTCTATCTTTTCAAATCCCAACAGTTTCTCGGTTTTTTCGAAAACAGCCCTCCCTTTCAAGCTTTCAATCTCCCCTTTGAAATAAAAGTATGGCTTGAAATTCTTGTCGAACAACCTGAAAGCCCTCCCTTTCTCTGATTTAAGTATTAATCTAATGTTTTCCTTAAACAGGTCAATATCCATTAAAAAGGCTTTTTCCTTCATGAATAGTTTTTAGCAACAAGTGATTTTTAAAGTTAATCTAAAAGGGCATAAAACAAAATAAGCTTAACCCGATGCTTTGCACACGTCATTGCATTCTGGCGGCACCGCGCTAGTTCTCCTCCAATAATCGCAACAGGTTTGAGTGTTTGAACATATCTCGCTTACGCTTATTTGAGCTATGTCGTTAGCGCACTGTTCTGACTCAGCTAGTTTGGTGCTTCCAACCTGGTTTTCAGCATTGGTTGCAGCTTCTGCGGGCGTGGTTATAAAGTTTGAAAGGTCGTTGAAAAAGCTTTTACCGTATTGAACCGCCTTTTGTAGGTATCCGCTGACAGGCGTTATCGTGACATTTACAATGCTCACACTGTAAGAGTTGGTGAAAGTGCTGGTTGAAGGGTCTGCCTTTAACTCAATACTCCAGCCAAGGCTGGTGGTACCACCGCTGAAATTTGACAAATTAAGATCAAAGGGATTTGCAGCGTTTAACAAAACTCCAGAACCCTGATTTGAATAATAACTTACAGCCAAACCCTGCTTTTTAACGTCCGTGAAATTAATGAATATGGGAACCGCATCGATTCTGAGAGAGGTAATTTCATCAGGATTATACATTCTTTCCACCATAATGCTGAAATTTGCAGGCAGCGAACCGTTATAATCATAATTAAAAGATTTTGTTGAGAATGAAGTGTTTACAATCCAAGAGCCAGTTGAATCGTTGAAGGTCATCGTTTCATTTTGAGTTTGGTTTAAAAAAAGCGAGTTGTTGCCTGAAACTGATGTTATTGAAATTGAAAAGTTTGAATTTGACAGATTTAACGGAAGGTAGCATTTGGATTGCGGGTTGAATGCCAGTCCATAGTAAGTGAAGTTGAAAGTGTTTGTCGAGTTTGAAACATTGACTATTTTATTTAGACTGTTTGAAAAAGTTGGGTTTTTGTTGTTAAAACTATTCAGGTTGCTGCTTGTTTCGTTTACGGGAAAGTATGTGAATGAAGATTGATTGTTTAAAGTAACGTTTACGGATAAGTTTTGGTTGTAGAATCCCGTTTCGTTCAAAACAGTGCTTGAAGCTGTTTGATTGGCGCAAGTTTGAAGTGAAGCGTTGAATTCATATAAAATATTGTTTTGGTTATCGCAGAGTTCTTTGTACAAAACAGGATTGCTTACTTGGGTTATAGTGGTATTAAATACGGTGAAATTAAGCACTGGAAATATCGGATAAACACCGGGAGCCTGACTTGTATTATATGAATTATAACTGCCGCAAGAGTTTGTTGTTAGGTACTGAGCTGAAATCAACCCGGCAATTAAGAAAAACAAAAAAGTTGTTTTCATGGTTTTATAAGAAAAGTCAACGTTTTTAAATCTTGAGTTTTTCATTTCACCCACACCTTAAGTAGAGATTACTTTCCAACGTTGATTCTTCCTTTTGAAATCCTTGAGAAAAGCCCTGCAGAATTCTCGTTGTATTTGCAGTGCTTGCCTGGCTTGCAAGCATTGAAAAAACAAGAGTGTTGTTTAACATCGCTGAAGCGTTTAAAACTTCACCTGCTGATTTATTAAGGAAAAACAAGCTTCTGATGTAAACCTGCTTGTTGGCGCAGAGGTTTGCTCCCACAGTCTGGTTGTCTTGAATTAATAAGAAATTCAGATAATCCTTATTTGCAGTTGCAAGCTCTACAACCGCTCCCGCGTATGAAATGAAAAAGTTTTTGTCAGTTAAAGCTGAAAGGTTGGAATTTGATTCAAAAGAAGTTAAATCAGCTATTGTCTGGTTCAAAATGTTTGAAGCGTTTGAATCGTTGAGAAAAGATATTCCCGATAAAACGCTTGACATTGGATTTATTATGACTCCCAAATCATTTAGAGCGGTAGAGTCATTGTAGTGAGAAGATAAAGGAATAGCGCCTTGAGAAGTTGAAGAGGGTGAGATAATGGGCGTTGAAGTATTTTGTGACGGAGTTTCTGACAGTGTTGAATGGTTTTGAATTGAATTAAAATACCAAAAACCCATTGCCACAAGCACAATGACGGCTGTTATTGCAATCCATCCAGAGTTTTCCATATTAAAACAGCATATTAACTTTAATTCAATGTTTTTAAAAATGTTTTGTTTTTTATATTTTGCTCATGTTAGAAACTTAAAAGTCAAAACAAGGTTTACAAGTTTACGGCGCAGCACTTATTGACATGAAAAATAAAAAAAAATGCGACAACTCCAACAAAACATTTAAAAAATAATTTGTTTAAGAATAATCAATGCCAAGAACAGTCAAAAAGTTTGAATACAATCATAGGGTTTTGGGAGTTGCTATCTTGGTGCTGGGACTTATAATATTTTTAGCTTCGCTGTTTCTTTTCTCTGAATTTACAAACGGCATCGTGGGAAAGGGCGTTTCTGATTACCTAAGCGGTCTAAGCACGATACTTGCTTACTCCGGTCTTTTTGCATTTAGTTTGTTGGTTATTTTTTCTGGAGCGCGGATCTACAAAAAGAGCGAGGTTATTGACGTTAAAGCAGGTTACCTGATGGGATTTTGCACTCTGATGCTTGCGCTAACTATTCTGTTTTCAGCATTTACTTTTGCTTACGAGTTGATATCACCCCCTTCTGGAGTTGTTTATGACGTTGCTCTTTATTCTGCTATGATTGTATCATTTCTTTTCTTCGGGATTATCACACTCTATCTTTTCACTATTGTCTCCAAAAAGTACGGACTGAATCTCAAGAATATCTCGATTTTTGGAGCGATTGTTTTGCTCGCTTTAATGGTTTTTATATACTCAATGCCTAAAAACGCATTTAATCCCTATGGATATAGCCAAGTCCAGAGCGTTCAATTCACGAACAACCCAATATTTGAATTTTTGAACGGAACTCCTGTCAAAGGAGCTGAAGTTGACGCTTACGTAGACCGGTACAACAATGGAAGTTTGACGCGCATAGGTACATATTACACCGATTCAAACGGGTGGATAGATGTCTCCAACCTTTCAAGAGCTCTTGAATCTGAAATTTCAAATAGCGGCGTAAATGACATGGTTGGTTTGGTGGTGTACGCTAAAACCGATAATTACGAGGGTTATGGTTATTTAGACTACAGTTATCATTATGCCGGCAATGGCGGTGGCGGCGGGGGAATCAACATTATTTATCTCATAAACAACGAGTCCTATTATCCTCATGATTCTTACGGCTTGATGCCGGGAATTTACATTGTTAACAACACTGTTTTGTACTACGGGAGTTTAAGCTACAATGATTTTCTTGTTTGTTTTAACCAGCAACAACAGGAGTGCATTCAGGCGACAAACTGCAGTTCAGGACAATGCAACGTTAGCGTTATCAGGTGAAAGTTATTCAATCAGAAACTTATTTAAACAATCACACTTAAAAAAAGAAGCATGGTTGAAAAAGAAAGCGACTTGAAAAGCACCGTCAGAAGTCTTGAGTCTAAAATAGGCATTTTGGAAGAACAGATTAGGACAATGCAGAAAAATGAGGAAATTGTGGGAAGAACTTTAATCACTTTAAACCAGAAGGTCAAAAAGTTTGAAGAGGGCGGCTCTGAGATTAAAACAAGCGCTTCGCAAGAGCCCGGGGATTTAAGCGAAAAGTTCGCAACGAAGGAGGAGTTGAAGGAATTAAAATACACCATTGATATGATCAACCCTCTTCAGTATGCCACTCTTGACCAGGTTAAGGAAGCTGTGGACGAGATTCTTGAAAAAAAATTGAAGAAAACATGATTTTTGAGGTTTTTATTCCACGCATTGAGAGAAAGTCGGCCTTATTGAGAACCTTACTTTTTTCTCTCCTTTCTCTTCCATGAAAACATCGCTTCCAACCAAGTTGAAAGTTACCGAAAAGTCAATTGGGTTTATATCCAGCTCGTTTTCTGCTTGCAATGCGAATCCACCCCCTTTTTTCTTGAATCTTTTCAACAGTAATTGAAGTTCATCGCTTAACAATGCCGCGTCCTGAGTGAACACAAAGAAGACGCTCAACCCTTCGACAGTTGGCGGCGAAGACAATGATTCGAGAAAAGAGTGAATGAAAAGGTGCTGAATTTCCGGCGGGAATAAACTCAAGTTTAATTGAATTATTTTTCCGGCTCCCTCGCGCCATGGAACGGTAAGTTCGGGAGTTATGTTTTTAGCGAACAGAGTTGAAAAACCTTTTTGAATTATTTTAAGGACTCTGACGGTTCTGTAAAGAAGGTATTGCGAAAAACCCTTTTCATTTTCTATTTTGGATATGAAGTCGCTTATGCTTCCTATGCTTTGCTTTTCCTTGTCGAAAATCTGTTTTATTATTGGAGCCACATCGCTTGACTGGAGTTTAAATGTTGATAGGAAAAGATCTGAAGAGCATTTTGAAAGGTCAACGAACAATCCCTCACCCAAAGTGAGCGTTTTGAACGAAAATCCAACCGGCTCTTTCATGTTGAAGTTTTTGAAGTTTTCTGTTTTAGTGTTTGGAATTGAAAAACCGTTTAGCGAGTTTATAGCATCGAATATAATTGTAACCACGCTGTTTTTGGCTGTTTCTTCCGTCAAAACCTGAAGAACATGTAGTCTTTCTTTTTTCCCGTTTCCTATAACCACCGCGCTGTCAAGGCTTGAAAGCTTGACGCTTATTTCTCTCTCGTCATTTTTTCCTATAAACAAGTTTCTGGTGGTGAAAGGCTTTCCCCCAATGGATAGCGGGTTTAGAAGAGCAAATATCAGGGAAGGATCCCCTGTAAGAATTCTTTCAACCTCTTCTTCAATGTTCAACCCGGTGGTTAGTTTTAGCTTGAGGTTATCAAAGCCGGTTCCAGCGTTTTTAAGCTCTTCGTACTGAGAGGACACGATATTTATAAACGCTTCTTGAGAAAATTCAGAGTATTTAGGAGAGGATGAAACAATGAGAAAAGAATGCACACCTTGTTTTGAGCCTTTTTCTATTAGAATAAAATCCCTTCCCACGCTTTTAAGTAAGGCGGTGTCTCCTTCCACCACAAAGAACTTCTGCATTACCACCACCAAACCAACAACTTTTGATTCTTTTTTTTCAAAAAGAACCATTAAAAATAACTTTTCCGGGTTTTCGTAAAGACTTACGGGATAGCCGCCCCACTCTGCACCCACTATTTTCCTCCACGGACCGAACGGCAAGTCCAACTCTTCAGCCATGTTTTATATCAGTTTTTTATTAAGCGCAGTTACTTAAAAAACCTTTTCCCATTATTATTATCAAAGCATTTTTCAATCCCTTTCTTAAAGCGGAAGTTTTAAAAAACACTTGAACAGAAAGTATAATTTCATGGATGTTACCTTGATTGTGAAACAAATGATTGAAAAAGGAGCCAGCGAACAGGACATCAAAAACAGCCTTTCCGATTTAGGGGTTGATAATGTAAACGAGGTTTACGAAAAAGCAAAGAAGGATATTGAAAGCCAGCCAAAGACAGTTCAAAACCCTCGGCCTTCAACCCAACCACAACCAAAACCTCAAGTTCAAACAACTGCAAAAGAGCCCGGAATTTCAGATATTGAAATAACGAGAATTACAAGCGACGGGGAAAAAAACATGAAACTTGAGGATATAATGAAGGAGGAGAAAACCGAACCTGAAAACAAAGAAAGTTTAGCCGATTCAACCTCACTTTTAAAGAGCATTGAAGAGTTAAATAAAAAAATTCTTGAAACCAACCGGGAGATTCTTTTAAAACTTAAGCTAAGAGAATGAAAAGGGCATAAAATTATTTTTTTTCATCTTTTTTTTCATCTTTTTTTTCAATTGGCTTGAAAACCGCTTTGATTATTCTTCCTATAAAATGCATTATGAAATTTATTAAACCCGCAAGGTTTTCAGCTATCACCTTTTCCCCTCCAGGCTCTGATGGCTTGAAATCGTCCTTTTCCTTGTTCGCTGCTTTTGATTCTGTTTTTGTTTCGGTTACAAGGCTTAGAAGCGCGAGAGTGAAAAGAAGAAAGCTGAAAAAAAACTTTCCCGTGACAAAAAAGTAAAGTGCTAGGATTATTAAAACCACAAAGATGATCATTGCATTCCACCAGGTGTTGACGAGTCTCTTGTTAGTATCAAAAACACTACTATCAATCCTCCCGCCAGGATTAAGGGGTTTCCAACTCCGAACAAAGCCGCCACCGCGTCAACTATCGCGGCAGTGAAATAAATCATTTTTCTTGAGCTTAGGATTAAAATCAGAAATATCAACCCCGCCACTATGTAAACCCCACTTTGAACTGCGAGCATGAAGAAAATGCTTAAAAGAAGAAAATTATAGTCCATTTTTTTTAAAACCACTTTCCAGGCTCAAGTTTAGCCCAAGTCGCTCCCAGAACTAAAACAACAAAGAGTAGGTATTTAAACCAATCGTATGGAAGCACCAAAAGAAAAACAACCACAAGACTTGTTATAAACGCTATTGATTTAGAGGGTGCCAGTGAATTTCTTAATAGTTTATACACCACAAAAAAGACTAGAATGTCTACTATTATTCCAAAATCGCTCCAAAAGTCAAGCAAAATCATGTTAAAAACAAGGAATTGTTAAAATATTAAACTTTTGCTTTTTTTACAGACTTTGAATTTAATATTTAAGTTGTTTTTCCGTTCAAAGCCAATATTTTTTTAGAATATGCTCCTACAGTTTAATTTATGTTTTTAATTTCAAATATTTAAACTATAAAATTTTTTTCTTTACCTGTTTTTTCTCTGGTTCCCGCCTTTCGTTTTTTAATTGTTTTGCTATTTTCGCGGTTCCGAGCAACATTTCCCCTTCAAGCACTAAAAGCATTGCAAAGTAGCCTAGAATGAACCCTCCGGCGAACCAGCCGAACACAATGTCGCTTAGGCTTGAACCTTGTATTGTTATGCCAGCGTAGCCGGAGTTTAATTTGTAGTATACGTAAGCCATTATTGCAACAACCAATATTATCACCAACACTCTGAACTTGAAGTTTACCCACTTGTCCCTTCCCGTGTTTAAGTGCTTGTAAACACGAACGAAATCATTCCAGAAATTTTTGTCCATTTTTAAAATTCACCTCCTCCAATGAAACAGCCTGTAAAGGCTGGGTATTAGCATTAACGCTCCAGTGCTTATTAAAAGCCATCCGAAAACTCCTATAACCCCAAATATTGGATGTTCTATCACCAGATAATAAATTAAAATTCCAGCCACTATCAAGACAAGCATTGGCGAGAAGGATAGATGTTCTTTTGACCAGTTATAAAAATAATAAGCTAGATATAATAAAAGAGCCCACCAAAAAATATCAAAAACATTCATTGGAATGCGCCTCTGCTGCTTTCCAGGTGTTTGTTTATCTGTTCTTCACCTTTTGCTCTCACGTCAGCTTGCCTTTTCATGAATTGTATGTCCTCTTCGCTTAATTTTACGCCCTTATACATTTTTTGTTGAAGCTTCTGGTACCTAGCCTCATCGTGATCGCCTTCATGAAAGCCTAATATTTGAAGTATTCCCGCAACTCCGAAGTCAAGCACGAATTGAAGCTGGCCTCCCATTACAAAGAAGATGAAGGCAACGAAAAATAACGGGTATAAGATAAACGGATAGTTTAAAAGCAGGTATGCCACTAGAACAAGCCCTCCTCCAAACAGCAGGGAATTTCCTTGAGTTCTGGTGTAAAGCCAGGTTATTATTAAAACAACAGCCATGACTTGTATTACAAAGGAAAGATCTGAAAAAGTTCCCATGATATCGAATATCATTTTTTTTTTAAAACCTCACGAAGCTTTGAATCAAAACCATTACCATTAAAACAACGAGACCGATTGAAAAGAATTTAAGAGCTTCATTCCAGCCGGTGTAAACGCTTCCCTTTCCTTCATAATCTTTTATCACTCCCTCTCCAAGACTGGTAGCTGCGAAAACAGCCAGGAATTGAGGTAGTATAAAAGCAAAACTCCAGTAAGAGAAGTTATTATTCATTCCTGCCATAAAATAAGAATAATTCGAAGCCAAAACAAGACCTTGAACTCCCATGGCAACAGGCGCGGTGAAACCGAAAAACAACAAAGAAAAGACAAAAACAAAGAAGAACGCGTTGAAGATTCCAAACAAACCGCTTTCAGCGTAAGGAGGAGTGAATGAGAAAAGAGTTGACTTGCTTTGCATTGCCTGACTATTGATGAAGAAAACAGCTGCGAAGCACGCAAAGAACACCACAACACTGAAAAAACTTAACGAGTTCATCGAAGAAATAAAGGCAATCACATTATAAAAAACTTTCTACAGCGCCGTCATGTTTTGCTCAGCGTGACTTTGATTTTGTTCCTCGATTTTTCCCCTCCCAGTATGAGACTTTCGATTTCATCTTGTTTAATCTGTATTGTCTGATCCTTCTTTCCCAGAATGTTCAGATAACCAACGTTTTTTCTTGTAACCCGCGTTGGATTTTTGCCGTGGTGCGTTATCACCAGTATCCCCTCATACCCTGGTTTTTTCTTTATTGAAACATGCTCTCTTGAAATGGATGCGATTCCCTCTTTTTCATCGTCATTTTCGCTCGTTACCGCAAAGTACTTCCCTTTATCGCTTCCGTTTTCCAGTATCTCCTTGTCGTACCTTCCCAAAACAATACCCTTCTCCAAAGCTTTTTCCGTCACGTGAAAGGTTTTCGAATGCCCCTCCTTCGCGTCCCTGCCAATCACTTCCGCGTTGAACGTGTATAGCGGTTCTTTTGAAGTTTTTTCAAAAACATTCTCATCTACTTCTTCGTCAACAGCCCTGTACTTCCAGTCAGACCCTTTTTGATTTTCAATCTCCCTTGACAGCTGCTCTTCAATGGGTAGTTCGAAACCCCTCCGGTCCAACTCCACTCTTTTTAAACCGGTGTAAACGCTTGATTTTTTGTTCAAACCCCCAAGATCAAGCTCCACATAAGAAGGATTGGCCCCGTGAACCCCGCTTGAGTCTATCGTATAGGCCCTGTTCCACAGGTTTTCGTTTTTGTGCGTGTGACCCGACACCACCATGTCAAAATCGTGTTTTTTCAAAAATGATTCAACAGCATTCTTACCAAAAACCCATACCCCGCTTCCTCTATCGCTTGGCTTAAAACCATCCGCCTTTTCTTTCGGCTCGTTCCAAACAGTTTGAAGCTTCAACTCCTCAGAAGGTTTCTTGTAATCATCAATGCCATTAAAAACATCAGGGTGAGGAATACCGCCATGCACCATCAAAACCCTGCCCGCTTTAACCGCGATTGGAAGGTTTTCGTACAAACTCTTCACCTGACCGTAAAACTCCCCTCCCTTTTCTTCCCCGAATCTCATCCTGAGCTCTAAGGGCAAGTGGTGTTGAAACGAAGAGATGCTGATTTTACCCTCTTTGTCAACATGCTCGTGATTACCAGCCAGGGTTACCACCCTGTCTTTGAAACGATTTTTAAGGTTGAACACCCTTTCTATGGTCTCCAGATTCTTCTCTTCCCTCCGGTCGGCATAATCACCCAGAAATACTAGATACAAATCGTCTTTCTCCGCGTTTTTTTCAAACCCCGTTTTTTTGAGAATCTCCTCAAGATTTTCAATTTTTGAGTGCAAATCCCCCACTATTATCGCCCTGCCATGTTCTGGAAGCGTTACAAGACCCCCCTCAACCTTCACGCCTGTTTTGTACTCCATTTCAAGTCTCACGCTCTTTCTTAGAGTTTTTGATAAACAACGCCAACTCCTTCCTAACCGCTTCGTAGTCTCTCAATTCCTTAAAGTCAGGTTCAACAAAAGCTTTTTTGTTATTGACTTCTTCAGGCGGCTTCAAAAAATCTTCCAAAGCCTCCTCCCCAAGCCCCTTGATTTCAGGCGAAACATTGGCGGCGGTATGCATCTTCAGCTTCATCCTGTCTTCAGCGTCGGCAAGGCCTTGCCTCAATCTTTCAAAAATGTAGTTTCGCAGTTTTTGATTCTTCACCTTGTCATCCAGTGTTTTGTGAATGGTAAGATAATACTCATCAACATCCTTATCACTCAACAAGTCCGAGAACAACCCTACCGCTTTATCCTTGTTCGCTTCATTTATTGTGGAACCAATATGTTCCAAAGCCTCTAATTTGAGAATACCCCAATTATCACTTTTAACCGCTCTCGCCATCCGATCAAAATCCCTGTGTTTCAGCAAAACCTTCAAAGCATTGTATTGAAGTTGATCGCTGGGCTCGTTTTCGAATAACATCCGGTCAAACTCCTCCCTTGCCGGCTTCGAGTTGAAGTTGTACAAGTCACTTAATTTTTCTGGATTTTCTCTTGCCCGGTTTATCAACTCATTCAGTTTATTGAAGGGAAGTTCAAGCTGGCCTTCATTTTTTTCTTTCAAACCAAACCCAAGCTGTTCGACCTCTCCTCTCGCCGCCTGCTTTCCTTCGGGTTTTTTTTCAGGTTTTTCATAAGAAACAAACTCAAAACCCCCCGCGGTTCTTTCAACAGGCCTTCCAAACTCTTGTTTTAAAGTTTTCAAGTGCTCGGCAAGGTTAGCGTTGTAAGAGAGAATGCTTTCCATCATTTTCTTGTACTTTTCATCTTGCTCAGGTTTCTTGACCTCCCCTCCAAAAGTAAAAGTCCCCCCTCCAACGTTCTTTCCAACATTTCCGTAAACGTTTCCATAAACCCTGTTTATAATCTTATAAGTTTTAGACTTTTTGGATTTCGTAGGCCTTTCTTGAGCTTCTTGAACAGGCGCCTGATGAGGTTCCGATTGTTGAGGTTTTAAAGTCTCTTCTATTTTACCCCTTAAATAATCGTTTTTGTACAATTCGCTTATGAAAGCCCTTGACACGTTTTTGTAATCATTCAATAACATCCACTCTGTTCTATTCTGACGTTTTGGAAGCGACAAAGTCCACTTTCTTAAAAGGGTTTTAACCACGTTGTTTTTTTCCTCCCCTCCCGCAATAAAAACAGAGCGCAGTTGAGCAGCGGTATTAACATCGTTTTGACTCAACAAGTTGGAAATTTTTTTCACATTCTCCTCATTCCTGAACTGTGAGTGGCCTGAATTTCTCAAGAGGTTTGAAAACAACTCCTGTTTGTAGGGAGTGTTTTTTGAGTTTGAAATATCTATCAAATCATGATAAAGCCTATTTTCCCTTGCTAGTTTCAACCCCCATAAAACGTTTCCACTGCTTTCCGTTATCTTCGGCTTATACCACCCTTGCTTTTCGATTTTTGCTTTCTTTGCAGGCATGATAATAAATGAAAAATGAAAGTTTTTAAAGATTTGTAATCAACGGTGTTTTGACTTTCACAAAAAATAAACCTGAAGAACCGGGATTTCCCGTATTTTGATTATTTTTGGCTTAATTTTAAGAACATTTATTGCCAGATTTATGGTTTTTTCACCTACAAGATTCATCGACTTTCTTTCCTTAAAAGCCTTCACAATCCAAACTATCAGTACCTTCTCCTCAACGACACTTCCATAAAAAGAGGAATATTTTTTTAAGTCTAAAACCTTCTCCCCCTCACTGAATTTTCTGCCTAAAAGATCTGAATCACAAACTGAAAGGATTTTATCATATTTTGCGTTAAACATTTTTTCAACACCTGAAAGTGGAAAAGGTGTAATCGCTTAATGCCAAGTCAGACTCGCTTATCCGAGGAGTGAAGAAAGTTATTATCGCAACATAAGGCTCGCCCAAAAGAGTTTTACAGTCAAAAAACGCCTCCCTGCCTAAAACGGTTTCATTCACTCCATACAAACTCGTCGAATTTGCAAAAAAATCAAAGGTTAAAAGATAGTAATTATTAACATAACCCGTTCCCTTCAGATTATTAACAATAGAACCAAGCGAGTTCAGAGCGTTGTCGTACTCGTTTTCGCCCGTGGTGCCGTTTAAAACATCCACCGTCAAAACCTCTGGAAAGTGTGCGAAAAAAGTGGACGCAGTGAAGTAAAATACAGTGTCATTGTCATACAGATTGGAGTTGTTCACAAAATACCCTTTAGGGTACTGAATCGTAAAACCGTATTCATAATCAGTGTAATTAATCATCGAAGAACCGAAAGTTGAATTGAAATTTACAATTTCATTGTTGATGTTACTTGAAAGGTTGGTTGACTGAATTCTCTGGTTCAGTGACGTGAATTGCAAAAAGAAGTCAAAACCTCCGTTGAACAACCAAAACACCGCGATGAAAAACAAAATCAGTCCAGCAACAACAAAAAAACCTTTCAATGATTTATTCAAAACATTAACACCTTTTTTTATTTTAAAGTGACCGTCTGAGTGGAGGGTGGCGCGGCGGTTCCAAAACCCTGCTGATTACCATTGTCATACGAGTAGTTCAAACTTCCAAAATCGTTGAAACCATTAAAGACTGTCGCATTGTATAATGAAGGGTTTGAAATCACTACTGGTGAAACGCTTGGAGTGAAAATGCTTTGGAACAGGTTTGAAAGGTAGGTTTGGTCAAGGTTATCGTTGTTAACTGATACAATCAGAACGTTTTGCATGTTGTTAAGCGCGATTTCAGACAAGCACAATGAATAGTTTGAATTGCAGAAGTTTGCAAGATATAATGGAGTGCATTCAGAAGATCCTTGTTGTGAATTATAGCACAACCTGTAAATTGAGGGAGTGTTATGAATCAAGCTGTAAGACAAGTGGTAGACAATTATATCATTTATTTCTCCTATGTTTAACATCACCTGAACAGGCCTCACGTTTGGAGTTGCAAGATAAGCTGCGGCAGCGGGACCTGCAGCGCACAAAGCCGCAGCCAAAACATTCTGTTTTGCAAATGAAAACAAATTTTTAGCCTTTTGTGAAATTGTGGTTTCAATTTGTAGGGTAGAAACAGTAGCAACAGAAGTTGTTGCAATGTCACTCGCACTCGCAGTAACAGCAGCCGTTTGAAGGGAGGTCGTTGCAGCATCAGCTAGACTAATTTGATCAATATATAGACTAATTTGATCAATATTTAGGGTTCTACTAACTTCATCTCCTAATGAAGAAGATTTGGTTGCGAGATCTGCTATTGCGGCGGCATCTACAGTTCCACCTTCTTCAATAAGTTTAATTTGACTATTAATTTCTGCGTTTAAAGATTGTGCAGATTGTGTATTTATGTTAGACAATGATTTTTCTGCATTTCTGAGTTGAGTCAGCACCCCCTCTTTTGAAGCAACACTCAAAGAGGCAGCAGAGGCAGCAGCAGGCGATGCAGAAGCACTTATAGCAGATGGTGCAGAAGTAATTAAAAGGGGGTTTTCAGCTTTCAATGACGCAAGATAGTTTCTTGTCGCGTATAAGCTTACGCTTGCCGAAGTGACAGGTCCAACAAAACCAGAACCTCCAATTCCACCTGCAACAACCCCCCCAGCCACGCCGATAGCTGAGGCAGCACCTATGATTTTAATTGCTTTCGGTATTGCTAGAGTTCCAATAGAGCATGAAGGTATTATAGTTGAAACTATTTGAGAAACCGCGCCTGCAACTGCGCTGTCCACACACCCATTAGCTCCATTACAAGCAGTGCTGCCTTTACTTACAGCAGAAGCGGTAATACTAGCAAGACATCCTGGCAAGTTAACCACCGCTCCTGTTAAAAATCCCCTCCAAACATTTGGTAAAACAGGAATAAGCGCAGGGAAGACAAGGGATAAAAGAGATATGCCTCCCGTGATTGCCACTTGAGCTCCTAAAATTCCTGTTTCAAGCCCGACAGCAGTAGAAATACAATAATTACCATCATCATAGTAAGACGCCATTCCCGAGTTAGAGTAAGGCAGTTGCACAGGACTGTAAAAACTCTTCAAAAGAGTGGACATCACATTTGCATCCCATGCGTTTCCATTAGGATTATCAACGTAGTGCCCAAGGAAGAATATAGGCTTTGATGTTTGAACGTTAAAATTGTAAGAATTGCTTAGCTGGTCTCCAACCCACAACTGCGTTTCATTTGTTTGAACTGCGGATTGAAAAGCACTAGCCATAGAAGGAGGGTTACCCATGAACAAAAGAGGAGAGTCCGCGACAGTCTGAGGACAGGATTGAAGTTTTTGAACGTCCACTTCAACTCCGGCTTTTTGCTTCCAGTCCGGCCCTTGATTCAAACAAAGATTATACTTTGCGGTAACTTCAAACAACCCACATCCAGTCAAAGTGCTTCCCTTTAAAGTATTATAAGATTGAGAGTTGAAACCGTATAACGTTAAATCACTTCCCAGACTGTTTAAAACATCTCCTATATTCTCATTGGTGTTTGCCATCAAGAACAACGCGCTTGTGGTCCAAGGCCTGCCCTTTTGATTGTACAAAACATTTGAGCAGTAGTTTATAACAGTCTGAGAGTTTGGAAAAGATTCATTCAAGAAATTAGTGGTGTTGTTGAAAAAATCCTGAAATGCTTGAGCGGTTTGATTGTAATTGCAGAATTGATTCTCGCAGGTTATGAAACTCGCCGGAACTCCCAAAGGCGCTAGACTCCCAATTGGAGTGGAAGTGTAAAAGCTTTGCTCATTTTGAGGAATTGCAAAAACAGTTGCGGTGAAGTTGGCGGTTGCCAATATTTTACCAGTGGTTGGATCCACGGCGTTGAAGAAAACCGGGTTATTTATAGTTGGCTTTAAGCCAGTACAGTTTGCGGTGATTGCAAAACCGCTGTCAAGATTGTTTTGGCTTTCTGAAAGCGATAGAGCTGTAGGAGAGTATGAGTTGAAGACACAGGTTATCGCATCGTTTGGCTTCATTTCTATTTTGACAGGCTGACGAAGATTGTTGACAAAACTTACAAAAGTGAAGTAATGAGAACCCGGGTTTTTGAAGTAAACATTGTCGGGAAATATTGAAAAGTTTGTTAGAGCGTTGCCAAGATTATTTGAAGCGCACCCCTCGCTTTTTGTGGTGACTGTTACGTAGAGGGTTTTTATGATTTCATTGTTTCCCTGCAACGCGATTGTTATCGTCCCCGTCAGGGTTTGATCTGGAAGGCACGCTCCTGCCAAAGCCGCCACCGCGGTAAGTTCAAGCGTGTTTTGAAAGTTTGACTTTCCAAGAGGCGGCATTTGAGGCGCGCTGTGGAATTGAAGACTGTCAATTGTGAAAAAGTTTGACATGTTCAAATCAATGCTTTGAATGTAAGTGGTGCGGCCTTCACTGTCCACCTGACCTGCCGGGTTTAAAACAGTGTTTGCATAGTTGTTAAATACTATTTCCTGGGTTTGGCTTCTCTGGCTTGAAGTTAAGGTGAAGTTTATCCTGTTTATTTGATTAACCGCTTTGTTGTTGAACGTCACGTAGACATTGTTATCAGGAGGAGTCACTTTTATCACTCCTCCAACACCGCAAGGTAGAACCGAAACCACTCCAAGCCTATCCACACTTACCATCCAATTCCCGTTATTGTCTTTAGATTCTTGGTAACCGCTTTGGAAGATTATCTTACTCGCTTGCATTATTGGAAGAGACCCGCCGGTTATGTTGAGAGTGTCGCACCCGCCCAAATCATAATTTCCAGCGCTAGTTCTTGTTATTGAGGGAAGGTTGAAGAAAAGAGGCGTTGGAAGAACGGTGGTGAAGTATTTTTGAGTTTCGTCAGCCACGTCAGTACAGGCTTTTATTTGTATTTGACCTTGCACTTCAAAACCGCTTGAAGTTTGAGCCGCGTTTTGAAGTATCACTTCTTTAGCAACTGGAAGAGTGTCGCTTAATTTCAATCCAGGGTTGATTTGAGTATTGTAGACTTTGATTTGAGAGCATTTAGGGAAGGTTATGTCAAAACCCCCGTTTGTCGGAACCACGCTGCCCTGGTTTTCTGAAACCCCTCCAACCAGAACTTTTCCATAAGCTGAATAGTCAAAGGTTAAAGAGTGAAGCAGAACTGAAGAGGAAGTGAATTTGATGGTCCCGCCTGCTGGCACCAAATAACCATTTTGAACATAACTGAACGGTTGGACGGTGGGACCAAAACCATATGGGTTTATCAAACCTGGATTGTAAGAGTAAGCGTAAGGGTTTGTAATTTGAGTTGAAATTGCAGAAGTTTGCATGAATGGAGTGTAAGAACTTCCCAGGAATGAATTGTAATTTAACTGCTGATTCGCTTCTGACTGACTTCCTGAAGGCAGGATCAAAGTACCACTATCCGTGGTCAGACTGGTGCTACCATCACCGTTCACGGTTACTTTAGCGCTTCCAGTACTTATCATTATTGGAACTGGAAAAGTTATGTCCGTTTCAGTTGAAGAACTTGAAACCCAACCTGGTTGAACTTCCACTCCAACTCCCGCAGGAACTGAAACAAAACTTTGCTGCACTCCGCTTCCGTACTGAAATATCATCAAACCTTGCGGGATTAAAACAGGAACAGACCCGTCTTGCTGGCTTTGCTGTCCAATCGCCGCGCTCCCGTTTGCGAACATGAAAACAGTTGAAAATGGAAGTTTTACCACCAAACCACCGGGAATTTGACAAGTTCCATAACTTTGGATCGAAGAGCTTAAAGTAACTGGAAGAGCTTGACTTGAAACACCTTCAGCGCTAGCATAAAAACTCGCAATTCCAGTGTCAGGAGCCTGAGAAACCACGCATTGCAATTGCTGGTAAATCCAAGGAAGATAAGCAGTTATAGCAAAGGTTTGACTCCCGCCAGCCGGAATTGCAGCTGACAACGGAGTTACTTGAAATTCTCCGCTTGACGTTTGAGCGTTTACTAAAACAGGAAATGGAGCGTTATTTGTGATTATTTCATTTTGAGTGCTGCTCGGCTGCATCGGCAAGATTACCTGAAACTGAAGAGCCGAAGCGCTAAGCGATACTGCCTGCCGCATGTTTGTTTGAGTGTAACTTGTTTGAATGTTGAAAGGTATTTGAATGGTTTGAGTATACCCGCCAGTTCTTGCTATAACATTTACATAACCTTTGACGTTTTCACTTAAAGTGTTTGTTTGAAGAGCGGCCATTTGAATCGCGTTTGAAACAGCCGCTTGAAGAGAATTAGTGAAACTTGCAAGACCTTGAACAGTGGCAGAGCTGACCGTGGTTGAAACCACAGTGTACCGCGGACTGAAAGTGACAGTTTGAAAAGTGAGAAGAGTGTTTTGATTTAACAAGTTTTGAACTTGAAAGTCGACAGTTGAAAAGTTAAGAGAGTTGACGCTTAAGCTTAGAGTTGAAGGGGTTACTGAGATTATTTTATCCACTCCCACATTAATTGAACCTGAGTAAACCCTATATCCAGGGCTTGAAACAGTGAAATACAAAATTCCAGGAGCGTTTGGAGTTATATCAGCAGTGTAAAACCCGTTTGAGTATACCGCTTGAACCGGATTGTCTAAAATACCCGTCAGTTGAATGGTAGCGTCGGTTACCGGCACTCCATTCGAGTCAGTTACAGTGAAGTTGAGTTTGGTTTCATCAAGGGCTTTTATGTTTGTCGGAGCGTAGTTCACATTTATATTATAATTCGACGCTATCACTCTGACATATAATTGTTTAGAGTAACTCCCGGCGTTGAAGGTTATACCACCATTGTTTATAGGACTTAATGCTTTTATTAAAACATAACCACTCCCGTTCGAGTTAAAGCTTAAAGTATTGTCTTGGGCTTGAATTGTTTGACTGTTTTCAACCGCCTGAATTAACTGCAGTCCACTGCTGTTTGTTTGTATTAAAAGAGGAGTTGAAGTATTTGATAGAATGTTGTAGTTTAATTTGAATATTTCCGGCGTTAGGGCTTGAAAACCACTTAAACCACTTCCTAAAACGCCTGAAAAAAATAGTTGAACGCAAATCCCATTGGCACAGTCTCCTTCAAAACTTATTAGAATCAACTGGGAGTTCAAACCCGAAGAAGGGGAGGAAAAAGTTGAATTTCCAAAAGTGTAAGAGTCACTCCACTGAAGATTTAAAGAAGCGTTGCTCACACTGTTTGTTTGAATAAAAACATCAAACTCCTGACTTCCATTAAAGGAAGTAACATTGTATAAAACCCATTTCAACTCATTGCTTGTTGTATTCGAGTTTAAACTGCTTCCTGATGAAGGGTTACCTGAAAAACTTGATATAAACGCGGGGTCGGTTGAAATATCCTCCGAACCACCCAATTGAACGTAAACACTAGCGGTTGAAAAATTAAGAGTTGGCGCGTTTAAAATAAACCTCGCTTCATAGTTTGTGTTTGGCGACAAGCTGTTTACTTTAAATCCATTGTTATACACTCCTAAAAATTCAAGCTGCAGAGATTGAGAGAAAGAACTGGGAATCAAAACAAAAGACTGGTTTGACTGAACTCCTGCTGAAAGAGTTATTGAAGAAGAAAGAGTCTGATAATTAGGAGAAGTTATTGTTATAACGTCAATTCCTGAAGGCAGGTTTAAAACGCAAGAGCCGATGGTGGTGGCGCAGAACACTCCCGAACTTGAAGCATTGAAAACACTTATCGGATTTCCAGTGACGAAGTCAAATGCGGTTATATTAACCGGAGTCGGAGCTGAAGTTAGTTGAACTACAACGGTTGTAAAGTTTGAAGAGTTTGTTATAAAAACAGAAGAGTTTCCGGCCAAACCCTGACCACTTGCTTGAATCGTGACGTTACCAAGAGGAACCCCTTGAAAAGTAGTGAAACCATCAGGACCGGTGTTTTGGCTTGGAATTCCAAGAGGCTGGTTTATTGAATTTAAAAAAGAAACGCTCACCCCTGCGACAGGATTTCCCCCCTGCATTGTTTCCACACTTAACCCTCCTGAATTGAAGGAATTAACAGTTTGCATTATAATGGTTCCAACCCCCGCCGAGGTCACAAGCTTACTTGAAGGAAGATAACCTTGCAAAAAAGCGGTTACAAGACAGGTCGTACCTATTGGAACGTTGAAACTATCCACTCCGTTTGCAGGAGTATCCTGTGCAAATAAAACACCATTGCAATAAACGCTTACAAGCGGGCTTTGAACATTGTTTCCATTCACGTCCACCACATTGACTCCGACATTTTGAGAGTTTTGGGTGTTTAAAGCATCTAAGTAAATAATCGGGTTGATTCCATTTTCACTTATATTATATACAGAAGAAGTTCTTGAAAGATACCCTGGAGCGCTGGCGCTTAAATAAACCGAATCTCCTGCAACCACTTGAATTGAATTAGTCGACCCGTCAACGCTTCCATTTGTGCTTAAAGTTCCCAGAATCTTGTTTGTCGAACTTTCTATAATATTGACATTAGCATTTGTTATCGCAGAGTTCGGCGGTACGTCCTGCTTTACAACAGCACTTACAGAGCCGGTTATAGCCTGACCAAATTGAAACATTCTTATTATAAAATTAGAAGAATCCTGCGCGATTTCAACATAGCTTTGATAACCTCTCCACCCTGGAGCGCTGGCGGTTATTGAATAATTCACTCCCGGCTGAAGATTAAAAGTATAAGCAGGACTTGCCACTTCACTGTCAAATTGAGTGCCATTGACAAGAAGAATTATCGTAGCTTGAGCCGGCCCCTGCACTAAAACAGGAAGGGAAACCGTACTCGTGGCCACTGGAACCAGTGAAATTGTAACTCCGGTTCCATTGGATGAAAAAGAAGTTTGAGCGTTACCAGGCTGGTAGTTTGAATTACTTACGCTCACACTCACATTAACTCCAAGCGGAACATCGCTAAAGCTCGCCACCCCATTTGAATCAGTTAACCCACTGAGAGTTATTAAAGTTCCATTAACAGAAAAATACGATATTGACGCCATTGCTCCCGTAACTATCTGACTTGAAGGACTTTGAACAGTTACAGTAAAAACACCTAGTTGCATAGCGGTTAAGCTCACCATCAAAATGAAAGCGCCTATTACTAAAGCTAAAATTACGATGACAAAAAAAGGAAGAGGCGGAATACCATGCGATTCTAGAAAGTCACTTACCCTTCTCAACGGCAATCCCTTCTCATCGCTCCAGTCAAGGAAGTCCTCCCATTTTTCTCCAACGCTTGTGAAGAAATTATCAACGAATTCAGGCAAAGGCAATTAAAATCACGCTTATAAACAAAATTTTAAAGTTTAAAATCCTTTTCTTTGGATTTTCAAAAAGAAGGTTTAAACAAAAACCGATTTTGAGGTTTTATAAGTGATTGGTATTTGATTTAGCGCCGCCATTATTATTTTTAATTGAATTAATTTTTTTTAAATGTTCTCAGTAAAAACTTAAAAAAAAAATCAGAAATATCTTTTCCACGCTGGAAACGCCGGAAATAAGGGGTGGGAAGATTTAAAAATCGAAGAACAATATTAATTCGATTATGGAATGGGAAGAATTTTTACATTTAAAAGCCGACAGCGCCGGAATCAAGCTTAACGCAGGCTTTAAGAATGCCTTGAGTTTGATGGAGAATTCCAAAAAAAACATTTTCATTACAGGAAGAGCTGGAACCGGAAAGTCCACTCTTCTTCAGCTTTTTGTGGGAATTACAAAAAAAAACGTTGCGGTTCTAGCTCCAACGGGCGTTGCCGCTTTGAATGTTAAAGGCCAGACAATTCACTCTTTTTTCAGGTTCAAACCTTACGTTACTGTTGATTCAATAGAAAAAGTTTCAAAAAACAGAGCGGAGCAGTACAAAAATATTGATATAATAATAATCGATGAAGTGTCAATGGTCAGGGCAGATCTTTTTGACTGCATTGATAAGTTCATGAGACTTAACGGAAAAAAAAGAAACCTCCCCTTCGGCGGGATTCAAATGATTTTCATAGGCGATCTTTACCAATTGCCTCCGGTGATGAGTAAAGGAGAGAAAAGAATGTTCAGGGATTACTATAAAAGCGAATATTTTTTCGACGCAAAGACTTTTAAGAATTTCAAGGCCGAGTTCATCGAACTTGAGGAGAATTACAGACAGGAAGACGCCGGTTTTATAAAGATTTTAAATTCTGTCAGAAACAACACGGTTTCAGAAAGCCAGCTTGAAGCGCTTAATAACAGAGTTAAAACTGATTTTAACCCTGAAGGCGGAGTTATTCTCGTTCCAACGAACGCTCTTGCTGAAGAGATCAACAACACGAACTTAAAAAGGCTTTACGGCATGGAACATTCCTACAACGCGATTTTGGAAGGGGACTTCAAAAAATTTGAACTTCCTTCAAAAGAGAAACTTGTTTTAAAAAGAGGAGTTCAAGTCATGCTTTTAAACAATGACGAACGAAAAAGATGGGTAAACGGAAGTGTTGGAATTGTTACTTCCATAAACGTTTATAAAACAACAATAGGAGTAAAACTCGCAAACGACAGTGAAGTTGAAGTTGAACCTCACACGTGGAAACTATTTAAATTTTCTTACGATTCAAAATCCAAAAAACTGGTCAGCGAAGTTACTGGAAAATTCACTCAATACCCCCTTGCTTTGGCTTGGGCCTTAACCATTCACAAAAGCCAGGGCAAAACCTTTGACAAAATTGTATTAGATGTCGGCAACGGAATGTTCGCGAACGGCCAGCTATACGTCGCGCTCAGCAGGTGCAGAACAATCAACGGAATCGTGTTGAGAAAAAAACTCGAGAAAAAACACGTTTTTTCAGACTGGAGGATCATCAAATTCCTGACAGGATATCAATACTCCAAATCAAACGAAAGAATGTCTGCGGAAGAAAAAACAAGCCTGATAAACAAGGCGATAAAAGAAAAAAAGAAAATCGAGATTGTTTACCTCAAGCCCAACGATGAAAAATCAAAAAGAGTGTTAACCCCATCAAAAGTTGGAACGCTAGAATATCTTGGAAGAAATTACTTGGGATTCAAGGGTTTTGATTCAAAACAGGGAGACTACAGAAACTTCAGGGTAGACCGGATACTGGAAATAAAAATAATATAACACGCCAAATTATTCGCTCAAATGTAATCTTTTTCAAAATCAACTTTACGCCACCTTTGTCAACGGCTTTTTTATTTTTTCTTTTTTCAAACAGTTTGAATCAAGTTGAGCAAAAAAAACTCGGAGAATCTTTCCAAAAAAAAAAACTCGGCGCCAAACTTAGTTGAATAAAATTTTGGACTCAACGATAAACCGGGGCGCTTAACTTTAAAAATTCAGTTTGAACAAAAACGTTAAAAAAAGTATCGCGCAATTAAACCAAAAACACTTGCCTACCCCCCACCCTAAATTAATAAATTAATAATAGACTATTTAACTAAAATAATCAATTAATATTAGAAAAGTTTAAAAAGGATTGCAACCAAACCACCACAATCCAAGACAAAGACACGCAAACCTTTTTAAGCAAAACATTCA
>CAYMAH010000007.1:0-14244 GCA_964388435.1 Microcaldota archaeon
CAAAACTAGCAAATGAAAATTCCTTTTTGGAATTAAACAAAGAAAAGGACGTGAATAAATGGATTGGTTATGGAATAATGTCAAACAATTCAAAAAACTTGGGCGTGTTTAATTTAGCGGTGGATAAAAGTAAAAATGAAATAATCGGTTTTTGTAACGTAGTTGAAAATAAAAATAGAATATTTGAATTGGGAATAGGAGTAGATAAAAAGTACAGAAGACAGGGCATTGCATTAAAATTGTTAAACAACACGATTACCGATGTAAAAGCGAATGGTATAAAAGAGGTTCATGCTTTCGTTAATGTTAAAAATAAAATTTCAAAAAATCTCCTTTGCAAAATAGGGTTTGTAAAGCAAGACAAAAAAGAAAATAATTTCCACCTAATCAAAAAAATTAAATGATTGTCATAAGCCAAAAGGAATGACCTAAAAGAGTTCACCCTATTTTTATACAACAAAAACTATTTCTTTTGTAACAAAAAACCCTTCTGGCGCAGTTCACATAGAAGCCCCGCTAAAGCGCACTTTGTATCTGATCTTGCAGGACAAGCTTAAGGGGGTCTGGCCTGATATCCAAAATTACATGTACAAGGGAGTGGAGTACATACTTGCAAAAAACAACGACATTAAATTCAAGAAGTGCGAAAACTGCGGTGGGGTAATAGTACTTCAAAACTCAGAAGAAATCAATCAAAACATAGAATTATGTGATGTGTGTCAACTATTTAATTCCATGAAAATGTTGAAAAATAGGTAAAGAATGCTTGTAGATTCATTTGAATCTGTCAATCTTATGAGATCTTATCTCTTCTATTCCAGCGTAATCCTTTAGTATTTTAGGCACGTGTATTACCCCCTCTTCATCGATGTTGTTTTCAAGCATGCACGCGAGAGTTCTTTCTGTTGCTGCCATAGTGCCGTATATTGTGTGCGCAAGCACAGGTTCCTTCCCGTTTTTAGGAAGGTATTTTATGTTAAACCTCGCTGCCTGCCAGGATCCCATGAAACCATGGCTTCCTAGTTCTCCGTAAGCGTTTCTTGCTGGCCACCAGCCTTCAACATCAAGGTGAAGAATCGTTTTTTTGTCCATGTCAAAAGCAGGAACCACAATTAGTCTAGAAGGTATATTCAATTCGTTCATCAACTCCACCTGATTCTTAATAAGCAGATTAAGCTCGTCTTCTGACTGGCTTGGAGTGCAAACCACGTATTGCTCCACGTTGGTAAATTGATGGTTTCTGTATATTCCTCTGGTGTCCTTCCCGTGGGCGCCGGCCTCTTTTCTGAAGGAAGGGCTTATCCCACAATACCTCAGCGGAAGCTCCTCCTCTTTTATGACGCTATTGTGATGATAGGCCGCTATAGGGTGTTCTGCGGTTGGAATTAGGTACAGGTTTTCTCCCTCGATCTTGTAAATGCTCTCTTCAAAAGAGTCTAGCGTGGTTGCCCCTTTTTCCACATGCTCCCTTACAAGGTATGGAGGCACAATGGGCTTGAAACCCTTTTCCACAAGCTTTTTCATTGAGTGCAGTGAAAGCGCAAGGTCAAGCAACACGAACTCGTTCTTCTGGTAGTAAAATCTCGTGCCTGAAGCTTCAGCCCCCCTCTCCTCATCAACAAGGTTGTATTCTTTTATAATGTTGTACTGGCTTTTGACGTTCTTAAAAGGGGTGTAATCAACGCCAGGGTTTTCTTTTTTAAATTCACTCACCTTGTCAACATGAACTTTAGGCCTTCCAAAAAAGCTTACCACTTCCAAGTTATTTAACGGCACACTGGGGTCTATAAGATTTGGAAGCTCAAACAATTTCTTCTCCCGGTCCTCTTCAACCTTCCTAATTTCTAACTCCAGTTTTTGAATTGAATTTCCAAGTTGTTTTGCCTTTTCAACATCTTCTTGCGTTTTGTTTTGACTTATCTTTGAGGTTAGGATATTTCTATCCTTCCTCAGACCATCCAAGTATATGAGCTTTTTTCTCCACTCTTCATCCTTTTTGATGAAGTTGTAGAAATACCCTAAGTCTAACTGCCTTTTTTTTATTGACTCCAACAAAGAGCTCGGGTCTTTGCGCAGTTCTTTGACCTCCATGCTACTTCCGAACTTTAGCTTGTCAATCGCTATCCTTACAAGTTTCTGGTTATTCATATTCACCACGTTCAAATGATTAGACTAGAAAGCCAATTGTTTTTAAATTTTTCTAGGCTTCACTTATTTTTTCAGAATTTTTAATGTCAACTGTTTTGTAAGCGTTTTTTCAAAAAAACCATTGTTTTGTAAAGGTTTTTCATAGGTAGAATTAAATAGACTCTTAGATTTATATAATTAAAATTCAGAAAATCCGAATGAAAAAAAAAAGGCAGATTAAAAATAAAAGATCTGACGATATCATAATCTTGTCGGCTATTGCGATGATTGCAGACTGCAAACGCTCAGATTGTGAGCACAGCCCGCACTTCTAACCGTGCATGTAAATTCATTACCAACATGCGTTTCACAAGTAAAGCCAACAGAAAAATTAATGTAGAAGAGCCCACAATAAAATTTATTGGCACGCAATGCTTGAAAATCATCCAAACTCGCGAATAGCCAAAACGCCAAATCAAGCCAAAAGATGATCAAAAAAAATGAAAGGATACCCGCAAACAAGAACCGATGGCATGGAAGAAGTATCGTACGGCATTAAAGTCAAAGACCCTTACAGATGGTTGGAGGACTCCGACAATCCTGAAGTGAAAAAATGGGTTGAAGAGCAAAACAATCACGCCAGAACTTTTATCGACAAGATAACCGTCAGAAAAGAACTTCTTGAAAAATTCAAGAAAATAGCAAGCACAAAATATTTCAGCGTGCCAGTACCCGCCGAAAAAGCATCGCCCTCAGAAAAGCTTAATTATTACCAGTTCATAAAAAACCCAAATCAGAATTTCAATGCCTTATACCTAAAACAAGGTTTGAAAGGCGCGCCCACACTCGTTCTCGACCCGAATAAATTCAGCGATGATGGGAGCGTCACGCTTTACACCAAAAGTTTCAACTTCGATTTCAGCAAGCTCGCATACGCCACCTCCAAGTACGGAAGCGATGTTACAACCATACGCGTTTTGGACGTAAAGACAAATAAAACGCTTGAAGATGTCATAAGCAACATCAGGTATCCGTGTATCGCGTGGTTGAACGACGATTCAGGCTTTTATTACTGCAAATGGCCCGACCCAAAACTTGTGAAAAACCCCTTGAAACAAGCACACGTCTATTTTCACAAACTCGGAACCAGCCAAGAGTCGGATACAGAGGTTTTCGGAAAAGGTTTCGGAACCAAAAAATCAGTCAATATAAAAACGTTCCCAGACAACGATTATCTTATCATAAGAGTCGACGAGTGGGCTAAATCGGAAATATACATAAAAAAAAACTCGGAAACCAAGCCATTAATCACCGGCGAAGGGCGCTCGTATGTTATAGAAATAATACAAAACACCGCCTATATCCTCACCAACAAAAAAGCCCCAAACTTCAAACTCATAAGCGTCGATATAAAAAATCCAAGTGAAGAAAAAATCATAATACCAGAAGCCGAAAACACGATGAACAGAGTGATGATAAATAAAAAAAAGATAATCATAGAATACCTCCAAAACGCCTGCTCCAAAATCAAAATATTCTCAATCACAGGACACTTCCTAAAAGAAATACCCCTGCCGCAATTCACAGTTATCACAGGAATTTCAGGAATAAGAAACTCAACAGAAGAATTCCTCTTCTCCTCCAGCTCGCTGGCAAGCCCGTACGCAATCTACAAAGTAAACCTCGAAAACTTTAAAATCGAAAAAATCAAGGAAACAAACTATGATTTCAATTTCAACACGCTCGAATTAAAACAAGAGTGGTGCGAGTCAAAAGACGGGACGAAAATTCCTTTGTTTATAGTAAGCAGCAAAAAACTGAAACTTGACGGAAACAACCCCCTCGTTCTCTACGGCTACGGAGCTTATGGAATAAACGAAACCCCAATATTCAAACCCGAAATCCTACCCTTTCTAGAACACGGAGTCTACGTTCACGCAATTCTCAGAGGCGGCGGAGAGTTCGGAGAAAAATGGCACAAACAAGGCATGTTCGAAAACAAGCAAAACGTTTTTGACGACTTCATCTCAACAACTAAATGGCTACTTAAAAAAAAATACACAAACCACAACAAAATCGCAATATGCGGAAACAGCAACGGCGGGCTTCTCGTAAGCGCGTGCATGACGCAAAAACCCGAACTCTTCAAAACCGTCATCTGCCAAGTCCCAATAACCGACATGCTAAGATTCCACAAATTCGGAGGCGGAGCGTTCTGGACCACCGAGTACGGAAACCCCGAAAACAAAAAAGACTTCAAATACCTGATCAAATACTCGCCCTACCACAACGTTAAAAGAAAAAAATACCCTTCACTTCTCATAATAGCAGGAGACAACGACACAATAACCGACCCCATGCACGCGAGAAAATTCGCTGCAATAATCCAAAAAAACAACACGTCAAACAACCCTACACTACTGCTAACCTACAACTCAGGCCACCACCCATCTGAAACAACAATCGAAAAACGCGCTGAAAGAAACGCAGATACATGGGCCTTCATCTACAAAGAACTGAAAATCACCTAAAACAGCCCTTCTTATCAGTGATTCTCCTGAAGGTCTTTCTTTTGTAGGGTCAAGACCTGTTTTTGAAAAAAAGACGCTTCATATCCTTAATCACTTTCATTCTCAGATATTCTTGACGATTCTCCGAACCTCTCTTTAGCTTCTTTTATCGTTTTTTTTTTAAGGTATTTTTCAACCACCCCGTTTCTTCTCTCCACTCCAACCCCTTCAACTATCAAATAGTCAACCTTCACTCCCTTCAATAATTCTTTTAGCTTCTGTTCCCACTTCAAAATTTGGCATTTCAAAATCAACGTTTACTCTGATTTAATTTTTTTTGTAAATAAATATTGCACTGCTTTTGTTTTAAAATCATTTTTGAGCTTTTTCAATAAACTCAAGTCAGTTTTGTCACACTTTACTTCAATTCCTTTATAATTGTTAACCTGGTTGATAAAAATTATTTGGAATTTTTTAAGTTTTTCCTTAATCTTGTTGTTGAACTTTTTCTTTTTTATTTGAATCAGAATCGAGGGTTTGTATCCAAGCGAATTATAAAAACCAACACTCTCATTAAGCGAGCCAAGCTTTATTGCCTTGTACTTTCTTTTTATTGCCTGTTTTTCAAATTCTTTAACTAATCTTTTTCCAAAACCTTTTCCCTTAAATTTTGAGTCAATGCATAAAAAGCTTATCGTGGCTTCTCCAGCGTTTTTTCTTTTCCCTCCTATAACGCCAATTATTTTATTGTCTAAAAAAACATCTATGAAAAAATAAGGGTATTTTTTGAACATGTTATGAACACGCTTGGCTGTTAAAATACTATACGTATTATTTTTGAGTAATTTCCTATTCAAAAAATCATAAGTTGTTTTGAGCTCCTCCTTTCTTATTTTTCTTACAACAATGTTTTTTTTCATCGAATACTTCACAAATCACAATGTTTTTTTTATGAAAAAATCTCTTATCTCTTCTGTTTGGAAGTATTTTCTCAGTTTTTTAATGAAATCCAAGTCAATTTTATTGCATTTTATTTCTATAGCCTTGTAATCCTTGAAAGGGTATACTAAACGTCCTGAACGCTAACCCACCCTTTCCATCCTGATAATCCATGATTTAAAGGTCATGCTTTCTGAGGGCTTTATATTAAATCAATCAGAGGTTACAATCGTTAGTAACCCCTTATTAGCTTTTTGTAGTTCATCTGGAGATATTTTTACAAGACAATTTTCTGATCCAGCTCCAGTGTAAATAATTTTTTTACTCATAATTTTTTGGTCAATTAAGAATATAGCATTAAAACCAAAGCCAGGCACCCCTCCAGCTGGATAACCTGTCTTAAGAATGATTTCATCAGTGGTTGCAAACCGTGGAGAGGGTATTTTCAATGTTTTTGCAATTCTGTTTAAACTAACGCGGTCATTACCTTTTAATATAGCTACGATTATTCTGCCATTAGAATCTATAAGGCATATATTTTTGATTATGTTTTCATGAGAAGTATTGACCGCTCTAGCTGAATCCTCAACTGTATGACAGGATTGGTCAAAACGCAGGTAGTCGCATTTTATCTTATTTTCATTTATGTACTTCGTTAGTTTTTCTTCATATTTATTCATATAATCACATAATCACGTTTACAGTCCCTAATGAAGCGTCAGTTTCTCTTCCTATTTGAGTGCACTTGTTTACAGCCTCTTCTATATCATTCCACGTTATATGCGTGAAATATTTTATCCAGTCCTTTCCTAGTTCATTTGTGTTTAATAAATCTTTGTTTTTATATTTATTCCTCAATTTCTTTTTTGTTTTCTCATCTAACCTAATACCATAATTAGCTAAAGAAACTTCCACCCCCCATTCCATTTTGAATCTAGGCTTATCCCATGATAATAAATAATCCAACGCTGGAGAATTTGGAAGAGGTATCAAAGCTGAAGCTTCAAGAGTTGCAAGGTGCTTTTTTAAAATCTTTTGCTAGTGTTTATTGAGAATAGCAACTATTGAAATCATCGCCTCTTTAAGTTCAGAGGTTGACTTTTTCAACTCCACTGTTTCCGACTCTTTAAACATTTTTTTCAAAAAAATCATTGTTTTGTAAAGATTTTTCGTGTTTTTTCACACCTAAAATTAAATACATGTTTTACCCCATCTATTCTCATTAAAATAAGAGATTATAAGAATGAAAGTTGAAGAATATTATCCTTTTTTCGCAGCGGGGGGAGATAGTAGTTGTGCTTGCGTGTGTGCTGGCCCTAGTGCGACGTGCAGTTGTAGTTGTACCTGCTCGTGTAGATAATTGAATAAATAAAATTAGTGTCAAAAAAGGTGTAAAATTTGAATCTTTCTAGTGGTGGTTTTGTTTTCAAGAATGGAGATGTCTATTGTGTATTTAATCGTTTTAGTCTTAAAAAATTTTACCTAAGCAAAAATGAATTTGAAAATCCGCCCAGTTCAACTATTAAAAAATTAGAAAAACTCAAATTAATTAATTCAAAAATAAATCTAAATAATATTAAAGAGAAATACTCAAAACCTTATTTTGCAGTAATGTATTTGATTTTAAGCGATTCTTGTAATTTACAATGTAATTACTGCTTTGTTGAGCAAGGTTTTGAAAAGCACGTCAATTCAATGCCTTTAGAAGTTGCAATCAAAGCTATTGATCTTTTTAATGAATTGTCAAAAAGAAGTGGTGTGAAAAAACCTAAAATTATTTTTTACGGGGGTGAACCAACTCTCAATAAAAAAGTTTTGATTGAAATTATAAAATATGCAAAAAAATATGATATAAATTTTGAGATGGTCACTAACGGTACTTTAATGGATGAAGAGTTGGCTAAATTTTTAACTGAAAATAAAGTTGATGTTGGAGTAAGTATTGATGGTCCAAAAGAGGTGCATGACAAGAAGAGGATTTATGCAGACGGTAAAGGTTCTTTTGAAAAGGCTTTGAATGGTTTTAAAATCCTTAAAAAATATAATCCAAATACGAGCATTTCATGCACTCTTTCAACACACAATATAAATAAAAAGGTTGGAATTGGAAATGTTATAGATTTTTTTAAAAAAATAGGAGTTAATAATTATTGTATTAATTTTTTAAACTATAATTTTAATGACAAAATTGATTCCAAAAAATTATCTTTAGCTTTTATTGATAATTTTATAATTTCAAAAAGATACTTATTAGCGGATGGTCGTGTTTTAAGGCATACGAAAGCTTTTGTTGAGGAGGCTTTTCATTTTAAGGATTGTGCGGGATTGGGTGAGCAGATAGTTGTTTTGCCAAACGGTAAGATTGGCCCTTGTCAGGCTTATGCTTCGACTGAAAAGTATTTTATTAAAACTGTTAATGATGAACCAAGTTCTTTTTTTGAAGATGAAACATTTAAAAAATGGGCTTTGAGATTTCCACTTAACATTAAAAAATGTTTGGATTGCAATGCTATAGGCATTTGCGGGGGAGGGTGTGCTTATTATACTGAGCAAACTAAAGGGAGAATCGAAGACGTAGATGAGAGATATTGTGTTATAATGAATGATTTTTTAAATTTCTTGATATGGGATTTTTATTATTTTACTCACCCTTTTTACAAGGTGATTAATGTTGATGCGGGTAAACTTATAGTTAGAGAAGTAAATAAAAAAGATCAAAAAAAGTTCACTGCTTTTTTGAACGAGCTTGAGCCTCAAGCTCCATATTTCGAAACAAAAGAATTTATGAAAATAAAAGACTATGTTGAAAAATACTCGCTGGGTAGAAGAAGTAAGCTTGCTTTTTACTTAGTTTTAGTTTGGAATGGTAAAATAGTTGGTTTTGCTAGTTATGCATTAAACCCTGACAAAAAATTTGAACTTGGAATTGCAATACTTAAAAAATTCAGAAGCAAGGGAATTGGTTCAATGCTGATTAATGAAACACTAAAAGAAGCGAAGAGAAACCGAATCGATAAACTTATAGCTAGAGTCATGCCTGAAAATCAGACAATGATTAAAATACTTAAAAAAACAGGGTTTAAACTCAAAAAACAAAAAATAAAATCAAAATTTTCACTTTACATAAAATACTATAATTATAATGTCTTCCCTCATGCGAATGCAAAAGTTTTGTAAATGAATGTGTGATAACCAAAACATAATGTTCTTTAAATACTGCTTTCGTAAACCATTATTTTAATGTTCAACTCGTCTTTCAAAGTTTAATTCGGTTTTAAACGTTGGTAGAAGACGCCTCTTGTTTTTCCTTTTCTAGTCAGCATTCCTTTCAGGCAGAGGGCGTTTAGGTCTTTTACTGCGATTGTTTTGGACACGCGGGTGAGTTGTTGGTATTTGTCTGAAGTTATGGACTGATTTCTTTCAACGTATGACATCGCTATTTTTTGCCTTTCACTAAGCTCCTTCTCCTTTGATTTTGTTTTGTTGTACAAAGTTAGTTTAAAGAAGCTTCCTATTTCTTCAAAATTTGGTTCTGGCAGTCCTGATTTCATCATTTCAAATCTCATCATAGGTATTCCTGTTGCAAGTCCTTCAACCAAGCCCGCTTCACGCATGAGCTCGTAAATCAAGGGGTTTCTTTGCACTGAAAGACTGCCCAGAATCTGCATCTTCAAGCCTTCTGGCAGGGTTCCAGGGTTTATGACTTCTATTCTGTCATCAAATATATTCAGTTGGATGCCATCCCTGCTGAAATAGTCTCTATGAAGCACGGCGTTAGCCAACGCCTCTCGCACTACTTTTTCTGGGTACTCCGAAACTTCTACTCTCTCAAGCCCTTTTATAGTAAACCTGACCGCCGTGTTTCTTTTAATGAAATTTTCCGCCTCTTTCAGGTTTTCTAAAATGCTTGAGTTTGCGAAACGAGCGTCTATAACCTCTATCGGCTCAACTCCCTTGAATCTGACCATTTTGATTTCGTTTTGAGGAATGAATCTTTTAGGCTCTTTTGCAAAAAATAAAACGCACGTGTTTTTGATTGAAAGCGTTCCATTTTTCTTCGCCACCCCCAAATTGATCAGATATTTTTCAAGCTTGTTTTTTCTAAAACCGATGCTTGGAGAACGTTTTTTAAGAAAGTCTGAAACTTTAATCGCGTCGACATCTTCAATCCTAGCTTCTGAGTTTGAATCATCGAATGACAGGATTCTTGAACGCACGAGATAGTTTTGAAGCGTCCTGCCCTCCAGTTTGGTGTTAACGCTTCCCGAGCGATAGTAAACGATGCCACCCAGCGTACAGAATGAGCCGTGGCCAATCTGATAAACTTCAAGAACAACAACGCTCCTGCCTTCAATTTTTTCAATTGATATTTTATGAAAAGGAACCGGCGAAACTTGTTGCACTGCTCCTTCTATTCTCTGCTGCAATACGTCAACGCTCTTTTCTTGAACGCCGATTGCAACTCCTGAACTGTCAACTCCTATAAGCAGCCTTCCGCCAAAAGCATTGGCGAAAGCGCAAGCGGTTTTGCTCACCTCTCTGAAGTTTTCAACCTCTTTTTTAAACTCCAAATTTTCACTCTCATTCATCCGCAATCATTCCCTAAAACATCTTTAAGTTAACAATAGTTAACAATAGTTAACAATAGTTTAAGATATTTAAATGTTTCTATCAAATCCTTAAGGGATTCAATTAGAACTATAACCGCTATAAAAAAGGCGAGTTTTAAAAAGTTAAAATATCTTTAAGTTAACAATAGTTAAATAAAATTTGTACCAAAATTTATATTGTTTTCCATAGCAATTTGGCAGTTTTATATGTGATATAATCTATATCGTCGCTCCATTCTAACAGGAAGTTAAGAGTTTAAAAAACTAATAGCAAAAACATTCATATTTTTCTCTGTTATAATTCTTCATTTCTGGGAATTTCTCTAGCAGCTGTGATATTAAACCAATTTTTAAGGCATATACCTTTCCAAACAATTCTTGAATATTTTGTCTTGCCCATAGCTTTTATAACCGCCCAACAGGCTGCTGAAACCCCCGGTCTAGAGCATGTAACAGTCCAATCCTTTTGACCCATATAATCAACATTTTTGATAGTAATTTTCATTAGATTTCTACGAGAAAGAAAAACCCCCCGCAGGGTAGGGTGCTAAACCCATTTTGTGTAAATCAATCACAATTGTTTGCACTCTTTTGACTCCAAAATCAAAAAGGTAAGTTGGGTTAGTTTTTTTTTACACTGGCAGTGTGGAAATGAAGATTGGCAGGGGTATTATCGACAGGTTTTTGCCATGTTCAAGAGTGTTTTTGGTTAGCAGTATTTTTTTAAGGTTGGTGTTTGTAAACTCTGCCTTGGCTTTTTCCCGCCATTTGACTTCGATCGCGTGGCCGTTTGAAATGAAGTCTATTTCTTTTTTTCCCGAGTAGAACCCAACGCTTGTTTTCGGTTCCGAAATGGTTTTCCCTTTGTTTGCCATCCTGTAAATGTGGCTGTACGCTATGCCCTCGACTATTTTGGGTTCTTTTTCCCTGTCGATGATGTTTAGCTTGCTTGCAAAAAGATTATACAAGAACGGGTCGTTGAAGTACACTTTTCTTTCTTTTCTAAACACGTATTTTTTTTCAGCCACCGGGAAAACGCTTTTGCTGATGAACAAGTCTTCAAAGGTTTCCAGGTATTCTCTCACCGTAACATGTGATTTGATGCCCTGCATTCTTGCTATGTGCGACAGGTTTATTTTTGACGAGTAGCTTGTAACGATTCCGTATACTACCGCGGTGGCTATTTCCGCGCTTTTGTTATCCTTGCTTATGTCTGAAATGAACGCGTTCCAGTGAGTGTCAAAAGACTTTTCGGTTAAATGCTTGTTGGCAAGGTAGTCAAAAATGACGTCGGGGTACCCCCCAGTGTTCATGTAAATATCGAATAATTTGTTGATTTCCTCAAAAAAAGGGGTGAGAGTGTCTGAAATTTTTACGCTTTCCTGAAAATTTTTTGCGATTTTGCTTGCAAGGGTTTTTTTGAGGCCATCCGACCCGAAGCTTAACAGGAAACTCCTGAATGAGAGCGGCTTGAACTCCAAAAATTTTATTTTCCTGCCTGGCATGAGCTCCTTCTTAAGATTAATAGAAGACGATCCCGTCACGTATACCGTCGCGTGCGTGATTTTGCTTGAGTCCAGGAATTGTTTGATTGCTCTTTGCCACCCCTCCACAAAACTCACCTCGTCCAGGTAGAGCGTTCTTTCTTTATCATCAACAATGAAAGTGTTTATCACGTCCGCTATCTCTTCAAAACGCCTAGACGTGTCAAAAGAATAATACAGTATTTTGGTTGGGTCAAAGCCTTCTTTCATTATTTTTTTGTAAATGTCGTATTTGAGAGCCGTGGTTTTGCCCAGCTGCCTAGGACCTATAAGGACTGAATTTTCTTTGGGAAGGTCGAATATAATTTTTTCGCCAGTCTTCAGGACGTTAACCACTTTATCGTCTTTTTCGATTGCCTCCTTGCGCGCCCACCATGGGTTCTGAGCGCTCAACTGCTCGATATTCATGTTTTGATATTAGAATGTCAAGTTATTTAAATGTTTTGATATTAAAATATCAAGTTAAGATAATGATTTGAACGCTGCACAACGCCGGCTGAAGGGCACTCTGCTCGCGATCCTGCTCTAAAAATTCCTCGGGCACGAAATAAAGAAAGAATCAAAGCAGTATCTAAAACCATTGCCCTTGCAAAAACACCAAAGCGTTGATTTTAAAAACCCTAAAAACCCAAATTAAAACATGTCAGTACACCTCTTCCACAGAATGCAAGAGTTGAAAGACACGGACGAGCTGTTCCAAGAAATAATCCAAACACTCCAAGAAGGAAGGACAACAGCAAAAAAACAACTAACCAGGCAAGAAAAACTCCCACTCCAACACCCGCAAAAATACGTCACGCAGATAAAATTCACCTCGGAAAAAGAAGGTAGCGGTTTTATAACACTGCAAATCCAGAGAAGATACCTAAACATCGAACACAAAGAACACCTATCAGGACACCTAGGTCAGTACACCTTCTCTCTAAACCCCGAAGACGAGCAAGACACCAGAAACTCGGACTATACGATATTGGAAAAATCCAAAGACATCATAAACGGGATAATCCACATACCCGAACAAACACTTCAGAACTTCAAACCGGAAATAAAAGAAGGCAGGGCCGTAATCAAGCTAAAAGAAGACCAATTCCACAAACTCTTGAAATACGCTAAAACCGGAACCCTGATAAAAAGAATCTCATACTACGCCAGATTCCACGCGAGCAACAAAACAGAAGCTGACGCAAAAATACTTCAATCAGTCTTCAAATCACTGATGAACGGCGAAAAAACATACGACCCCGAAGTGTTTAAAAGATTCCTGGCAAAAAACTCCCGGACGCTCAAAAAAATAATAAACAACGATGAAAAAGTCGTGGACGCCCTCCCCCAAACAATACAAAACAGGTACAACATAACGCTGAGCGAAAACAAAAAACGAACACTGGAAAAAATACAGGAGAAAATAAACCAGATACCCGAAAAAACAAAAAAACAAATGATAAACGAAATAAACAACGCAGAATAAGAAAAAACCCCCCAACCGGAGAATCCCCACAAAAAAAACATTACTTTAAAAAAAACAATACAAAAAACTACTAAAAAAAATAACAAAAATCATTACTAAAAAAAGAACGCAAGTTTAAAGTCAAAAAAATAAAATCAGTAAGAACTAATTAAATTATAAAATAATAAAATTAATTAAAATGAAAATGAAATAAGCGTTACTCCGCTTATTCATTCATATAATAAATAGTACATATAATACCGCTTTTTTGCTAGAATCTCAGAGGTGAAATGGCACGATTTGGCACGATAACCCCCTAAAATGGCACGATAATCGCTTGAAATGGCGCGATTTTTTCACATGGCAAATGGCACGATAATCGCTTGAAATGGCACGATAATTAACTATTTTCCAGCATTCTTTAACAATCTTTTTAACTACCTATCTTTTTCTATAATTGAAAATCTTATCATACTCTTCATGATCGATAATGTCCAGCACGTCAAGCCAGATTGAAAGTATTTCAACTTCAGTGTCCTCTCTTTGAGGTTGTTTTAAAGTGTAAATCATCCTCCAATGTCCTGAAAGGTTTACCTTCCACAAGTTCGTAACCTCGTACCGCACTATATACTTCCTAGCCACGCTCTTCTTAGGAATGTGAATCCCATAATCGTAATCAATCCTGAGAATATCAATCTTATCATCTATTGATTTTAACAGTGTTTGATGAAAAGAATCGTTGACGCCATTCGCCACCTCTTCACCCACTTTCTTCTTTAGACTCAAGTAAGCTTCTTTAGCATCCCCTACAAGTTTTATTGAAACGCGCTTCTCCAAACCCGCAATCACACTCTCAAGCCTTCTTCCTCTGCTTTTTCCAAGCCCCTGCTAGCGTTGAACGTCCAAATAAAACCCTTCCTAGTGTCTAAAATCATGCCTCTTTTTTCCATGTAATCCAAAGCAAAATTAAGAGTGGAGCGCATAACCTTGGTACGAAGGTTGACTAAAATCTGATTCCTGCTAAGAGGAGAATCCGCGTTCTTAACCACCTCCTCAATAGCCAACAC
>CAYMAH010000008.1:0-3993 GCA_964388435.1 Microcaldota archaeon
CTTTAAACGATATTGCAAATCTTATATCGCCTGTTTCGCAGGTTATTTTAGGGATCGGATTTCTAAACGCGTCAAACTATCAAACAATAAACGAAGCCATATACAACCTAAATCAGTTTGAATCAAACTCAACAATACTAAAACTAAACGACAGTCAGTTTTTTATAAACTACAGTGTGGCTGTTGTCAATCTGTTAAATGCTAATATTGATTATTTAAATTATATGATGATAGAACAGAACCAGACCGTTGCGGGCTTCAACTGTACCGACAGAATGAATTATGAAAGATCTTTCTTCTTTCTAAATAAATCAGTACAAGAAGTGCTAAACGCAACTGCGATCTTAAATACAGTCGTTTCGCAGTATTCAAGTCTTTCACAACAAACCAACTTAAACTACACGGTGGTAATTCTTCAAAATTATGCTCAGGGGTTGAGGGACTCAGAACTGCAAAGCGAACAATTCCTGAAAACGCAATGCACCTAAAAAAATAAAATTTCCCACTTGTATTAGGTAATTTCACTGGAGTTTGCTTGAGATGCAGAACGCGGCTGTTTGGCTTGTTGATTCATGCCATAAACATATGTTTGAATGTTCTTTGCAGCATGGCACCGACCCGCTGTTAGAGTCAAAAAGGGGTTTTAGAAAAATTAATATAATAATATGTTAGTATGTTAAAACATGAAAACCCTAAGCATAAGCGATGATTTGTACTACACGCTGCAAAAATTCAAGGCAAAAAAGGAGAGTTTTTCTGAAGAGATAAATAGACTTATAAACAGGGATAAGGTCAGTATAAGAATATTCTATGGCGCGCTCAAGGAAAGCGAGTCGCTAAAAAAACTAGAAAAGGACGTCAGCGAGTTCAGAAAAAAAGCCAATCTGAGGGTTTTAACATGATAGCGCTTGACACTTCATACATAATATCACTTGCAAGAGGCTCGCAATCAATACGCAACACTCTGCAGCAGGTGGATTATGAAGGCGGGGTGATAACTTCAATATCACACTTTGAGATTTTCGGGTCAAACAAAAAAATGAAGGAAGAGGAAAAAAAATACTTCGCAAACCTATTCAACACTTACCCGGTGATATCGTTTGACATCAAGGCATCTGAAGCCTCGTCAAGAATATGGTCTGATTTAGAAAAAATAGGCAGGCGGGTCAATGTTCTAGACACGCTGATAGCGGGGGTCATACTTTCCAACGGGATAAACAGCATGATAACCTCGGATAAAGACTTTCTAGAAATAGCGAAAGTCACAGACTTGCAGGTTATTATGATTTAGTAAAGAAGGCTTTTTTATTACCTACACGGCGTTATAACCACACCTCAGGTCATGAAAAGGTAAAATTTAAAAAAAAATAAAACGAGGCGCCCTAAATCATTCTGGCATAGAATAATCAAATTTCACGTCACAAGCGGGGTGGTATGAAAAGGGAGGGTTTTTAAGAAAGCTTGCTTGAAATGTAGAATGTCGCGGTTTGGCTTCCAGGGTCAAGTTGACCTCCAGGTAGTGGGGTTCCGGGGTTGAGACTGGAAACATATGTTTGAATGTTCTTTGCAGCGTAGCACTGACCCACGCTGTTATTCCATGCTCTCAAGCTAACCAGGTCGAAATTGTTCCACGCGAATGTTTATGATAATGTTGAAGCCCAAACTGATTTGCGACCAGATTTCCTTGCTGTCATTCTAACGCCCAAAGCCAGAACGGCGCGTAATTTATTTTTACGCCATTTTTGCTTTCAGTGTTTTCATAGTCATAGGTTATTATCGTCGCCTCTTTTAAGCCAAATGTTTCAGCCGCTTCTATTATAGCGCTGGTTTCTCTTTCTTTGGTTTCTGGTTTGGAAACATCGTAAGCAACCTGTATCAACTCTTTTTTCGCTCCTGTTAAAAAAAAGTCTATTTCTTTGCCCGACTTTAGCTTTAGATATTTTATTTCATCTGTTGTTTTTTTTCTTCTCAGCAGCTCCAAAAAAACCGAGTTTTCAAGCGACCTGCCCTTGTCTATGTCTGTAAAAAGTTTGGATATGCCTATGTCAATAACGTATGTTTTTGTCTGGCTCGCCAAGCGCTTTCTGGCGCTTTTGAGGGGTTGTTCAAGCGTTTCCACCAGAAAAACAGATTTTGAGTAATTCAGAAAATTAAGAATGGTCACCCTGCTGGTTTTCAACCCCATGGTTTTAAAATAGTTGTGCGATTTTACAGAACTGAAATACGAAGCGTAATTGCCTACAATTATTTTGAGAAACAGGTTAAGCTCTCCTATTCTCCGCACATTGTATCTTTTCACGATGTCTCTGAAAAATATAGCGTCGAAGTATGAGGATAGTATTTCCATTTTTCTTTCTTGATTGTCTGCGAGCGCCACTTCAGGGAACGCTCCATACTCTAAAAAATCGTCCAACGCTCGCAGCACCAAACCTTTTTTAACCGAGTACTTTTGTGTTTTATCAACCCGCATTTTTTTTGCTTTTATGAACTCTTCAAAAGAGAAAGGGTAGACAATGTACAAAAGGTTTCTGCCTGCAAGAGCGGTTGCTATCTCCGCGCTAAGCAGTTTGGAGGAAGATCCGGTTATGATTATCCTGTATTTTTTTGTCTCATACACTTTTCTAACCCATTTGTCCCAGTCATCAACGTTTTGAATCTCATCAAGGAACAGGTAAATCATTCCTTGTGGATTGAAAAGCTGCGTGTGGGCGATCAGCAGGTTATCCAACTCAGTAACTTTAGCATTAAACAACCGCTCGTTTTCAAAGTCAATGTAAACTATACTGTCTTTTTTAATCCCTTCTGCAAGCAGTTTTTTGATGTGGTGAAACATCAAATGCGTCTTGCCCGCTCTTCTAACCCCGGCTATTGTTATTATCTTATCCGCGTTTAAATCCAGCTTGATTTTTCTTTCAATCACTTCAGGAAGCTCCCGCTCCTTCCAAAGGGTTAAAACATACTTGAAATCTTCAATGCCTGCCATAAATGTATTTTCTATAACACGCCTTGTTTATATTTTTTTCGGTTTGTATAGTATACTATACAATTTAATTCATATTTTGTTAAGTATACTATACAAATAGTAGTATTTTAAAAGAAAAGGATTTTTTTATGATAGTTTGCTTGAAATGTAGAACGTGGCTCTTTGATTTCCAGGATTAACATCGCTGGCATAAACATTTATGCTTTTGTCAGAGTAGCAAGGGGTGGTAGTGCCTTGAAAACCTCTCAAGCTTACCAAGTCAAAATTCCTCCAGACAAAGTCGGGATTTGAATTAGGGTCGAGACTCCAAGCGTTTGCGCAATCCAAACTTCCTTGATAAGCAGGGTTTCCTATAATGCTTTGAAATGTGCTCAATAAACCGTCTGAACCGCTTCCGGTGATTCCAATGCCCACGTACGCGGGTTTTGAAGGCCCGAAACTTCCAATTAATGCGAGAGTTCCTTCAAGATAGAGTGGAACTTTGCAAACCCCGTTTATAATTTCAGTGCCAGTGCTTAGATAAGAAACGCCTTCAGGATTTTCAATTGCTTTTTGAATATTATTATCTGCGTTCAGTTTTTTCACGCTGGCTTCCATAGTCGGAGGCACGGTTCCCCCCTTACTTAGCGTTAATACTTCTTCTCCATTTGCATTAGATGTAACACTAAGTGTATTCTTATTATCACCATTATTATTATAAGCCTTTATCGCGCTTGTTAATGAATCCTTATTTTTTGAAACTTCCGTTTGAATTGTGGCAGCACTGTTTCGAAGATTCCTGTTTGAAACCATTGCAGAGAAAAGAGTGCCAACAGCGCATTCGCCAGTGCCCCAACCGGTGTTTTCAGTGTAGCCAGGCATGCACAAGCAATTGCCAAAAAAAGCGTCCTTAAAAAGAGCGCCGCACGGACTCCCAGACTCAGAAGAAGCCGTTGCAAGCGCTTTGTAGGTGGAAATGCCAGTGTTAAGCGCGCCTAGAATTGGCTGAACCACGCTACAAATTCCATTCC
>CAYMAH010000009.1:0-12753 GCA_964388435.1 Microcaldota archaeon
GAGTTATCTCCAGCTTTCTGTTGCTGGTTGTGGGAATAGAAGTTTTCCACCTAGACTTTTCTGTTTTGCAGTCTTTCATTTTTCTAAAACTCGCGGTGGCGGGCCACTTAACGATATACCTGACGAGAACAGAAGACAAGCCCTTCTGGACCAAGCCGTTTCCATCGCTCAAACTCTTCTCCACACTTGAAGCAACTCAACTTATAGCCACCGTAATAGTGGCGTTGGGTTTGTTCATGACTCCGCTCAGCCTTAACCTTGTCTTGTTCGTTTGGATTTATGCACTAGCGTTTTTCGTTTTCACAGATTTTCTAAAGGTAAAACTTTCTAAAATGATGGGGTTGTACGAAAACGACTGAACATCTATAACATTTTCAAGCAAGAGCATTTTTTTTTAAATTAGAAATCAGACGCGATCAGCTTCATCACCGAATCCTGAATGAATTTTACAGGAGTTCACTCAAGACTCTTTTTCAGCCAATTGATTTTTTAATCATCACTTAAGACATTATGCTTGTTTTAGTTTATAATGCTTTTTATTTGTGTGGAATAGCCTTGTTAAGCAAAGCGATAGCGTTGCTTTGAAAAGGGTTTCATTTTATAAAGAGTATAATGCGGCGCTTGACGCGGGAGAGTATAACACTCTGCCTTTCCAGTATTCAAAATGATTTAAACGATACACCAAAAATCTTAAATATGTGAGTTTACATATTTATTTGTTAAAGAAATAAGGTGATTTGCAATGGCGAATATAACATTATCTGTTCCAGAAAGCGTTTTTAAGGACATGAAGCGTTTTTCCGAGGTTAAGTGGAGCGAGGTGGCTAGAAAAGCAATTCAAGAGAGGCTGGAGGTTTTGAAGCTGGCTGATGAGTTGGCTGGAAAAAGCAAGCTCACAGAAGAAGATGTTAAGAATTTTGGCAAGAAGGTCAAGTCTCTGGCTGTTAAGAGGTTTGTAGGCGCATGAACATAATCATAGATTCTAATGTTTTGTTTTCTGCTTTAATAAAAAATTCTACAACAAGAAAGCTTATTCTTGATTACGTTGGATTTTTTCTTTTTCCTTCTTTTATTTTTGAGGAGTTGGAGAGACACAAAAAAGAATTGTTGGTCAAGTCTGGAATGAAAGAATCTGATTTTGACAGGTTGCTTCAGCTTTTATTGTTGAAAGTAGTTATTGTTCCAAGCGAGGTTTTACTTTCACACAGAGAAGAGGCTTTAAGGTTGGTTGAAAGTATTGATGTTAATGACGCTGTTTTTATTGCGTGCGCTTTGGCTTTTCCAGATAGTTTGATTTGGTCTGACGATGCTGGCTTGAAAAGAGTGGAAAAAATTAGGGTTTTGAACACAAAAGAAATAATGGAATTTTTGTAATTTCATTAATTCGTTTTTTTTGATTTACGCTTTAGGCCTATCGCATTTCTGAGTGGGCTCGCGGAGAATCGAACTCCGGCTCTCCTCCGTGTGAAGGAGGCGTCTTACCACTCGACTACGAGCCCTGGCTGTTTTAAGTGGTCTGCTCTTTGATTTGAGTTTCCGGCTCCCTTGATTCTTGTTTGATTTCTTCCGGTTGTTTTATAGTTTGCTCTGCTGTTTCGTGCTTTGCTTCAGCTGGTTTTTCATGCCTTTCATGATATTGTCCAAACTCCCTATTTTCCCTTCTCTGCCTTTCTCTCTGCATCTGCTGTTTCTTTTTCTCGTAAATCCTCAAATGCCTTCCGCACGACGGGCAGTACGCAAGCTCTCTTGAAAAAAACCTGGTGTAATTTTCGTCCTGTATATCCTTCCTTTCAGCGGGATTAGTGAAAACCACTTTCTCCAGAAAAACCGCTTTATCCCTTCTGACGTTCTTTCCGCATTTCGCGCATATGACCATTCTTTCTTTTCCTCTTCCCATTTCTAAACCACCTTTTTTTGTTATTTTTGATTTTCTTTTTATTTAAACCTTGCCTTTCGCCTTTTTTAAACGCTTAATTTCTTTAAGTTTTTGATTTTTCCCAGGTTCAACCCATTTAAAAGAATCGCTTCGCACTCATCTATGTTTACAAAATGCTTTAGAATAGGGCTTAAGCTTGGCGGCTTATGACCCGCTTCTATTTGATTTTTAGGCTGGTTGAACGCGTTCATTCCAGTAAAATCTGAAAAGCTTGGCATTATTATAATCAACTGTTTTCCCGTAGAGCCTTTTTCAGGGTTTTTTTTGACTTTTCCTATAATCCATGCCTTTTCCCTCCACTTGTAGTTGTAATCTCCGTTGAATTCAATTCCCGGGTGCTCATGGCTTATTATCAAGTAATCTGTTTGAAGCGCTTTCTCGCTTGGCCAGGTGTGTCCGTGAATCACGGCGTATGTTTTACCTTTTTCCCTTAGAAAAAGCTCTTTTACTATTTTTATTCTTCTGCTTTCGATTTTTTCAATTTGAGTGTCGTGATTGCCTTTCACTATTATAATCTTGTCGCAGTTTATCTTTTCCAAAAGCTGTCTTAGAGTTTGAAGGTTAAGCTGGTTTGGAGTGGGAGTGTTTGTCACCCGCGAGGTTATAACATGCTTTGCGTCGCCACCTATTATGAGATTTTGGCCTTTTTTTAAAATGTTGTTTATCTTCTGAATCGTCCAATTAAGCGGAATGTTAACCCCCCGCTTTGATAATTCTTTTTCAATTCCAATGTGAAGGTCTGAAATAATGACATTATTATTTATTTGAATTGCGGCTTGTCCTGTTATGAACTTCATTTCCTTTTTCCTTTTTTAACAGTTCCAGTTTCCCCTATTCTTCTCTTTGTTTTGCTTATAAGCGTCATTTTAATGCCGCACTTCGGGCAGTATGGAGTTATGCTGGTTTTGCCTCTTTCTATTATCTCCTTTTTGCATTTCTTGCACTGGAAAACCTTCTCCTCTATGGTAAGCTCCTCGTTTCCATCCTGCACGCCGGTGGTTTCAGGTTGTTCGTACTCGTAGTCGCTTTCATAATCCATCTCCTTCTGATTTTCCTCGTCTTCCTGCTCGTATTCTTTTTCCTCTTTTTCGTAATCATCATCCATAAAACATCTCTTTTTTTGTTTTCTTTCCTATTTAAAAATTTTTCGCTCAACTTGTATTTTTGGTTTTTTTCTTTCTTTCACAGATACCTTTAAATACCTCTTGGTAGAAATATTTAATTGAATTTTAAGAGGGAATTTGAAAAAACTTCCTCTGTAAATTTTAAAAAATTTTAAAAGAGGTTGGTGTAAAAAATGGCAGCAAGAAAACCTTTTGGTGGGTACACGATTAACTTTTCAAGCGTCTCAAACGTCACGCTTGGGCAGGTCTTCGGATCTGGAAAGATAACTCCTAGCGAGATGACGAAAAAGATTTGGGCTTTCGTCAAGTCTAAGAAACTCGCAAGCCAGTAAAAACTTTTCACAAAGTTATAAAACGTTGAATTTTTTTTATTTTTTTTTCTAATTCTTCTTTTTCAGAACTCTTCATCCATTGAGTTTTTCGCGCTTTGAACCTGATTCAGACAATTGATATCGCGATATAGAACAGCATTATGAGAGTGAGCGAAACCAACGCCGTTATAGTCTTTCTCTTCTGACTCTTGCCCCTGCTCGACTCTTTAACCGCCCAGCCGAACACTAGAAAGTTGTAAAACGGTATCACGCTGAACAGAAGACTGCCGAACAGGTAAGTGTGAAGTACTAAAGGTATGAGCCACAGTGTAATCAAACCCGCCGGCAGTGAAACCACGAGAAGACTCAAAAACACCGCCACGCTGGAGGCGTTTACGATGTTTTCAACCTTGTTCTCGGCCCCGAGAATTTTGGCGGCCAGAGCGCTTACGACCATCGTCACCGCAAGCATCGCAAGAGTGACTGCGAATTGAATCGCCGTTTGCACTGCCGGTTGACTGGTAGTTGGAATGCTGAGTATGGCAGAGCTCATGATAATCGCGATCACCGTTCTCGCAAAACTGAAATTCCTCGATAGTTCCCTCAATCCTTTTTTTCTGAACATCACAATCCCGATTATTTTCTTCATACTCGCATCACGTGCACTGTCACGGGTTTTTCCTTTCCCTTGACCTTCTCATGTTTTTGGCTTGTTTTGATTTTGATTTTAAGTTTTTTGAACGTGGAGTCTGTAATCGCCACCTCACCCGCTTTCGCCACCCCCTGCATTCTCGACGCGGTGTTCACGGCATCCCCTATCGCGGTGTAGTCCATCACCTTATAACTCCCTATGTTCCCTATCACCGCCTCGCCAGTGTTTATCCCGATTCCCACGCTCAAGCTTTTTTTCTTGAACTCCCTCTGCATTTCGATTGCGGCTTGAACCGCGTTGTCAGCATGGCTTTCATTCTTTATCGGAGCGTTGAATATCGCCATGACCGCGTCTCCTATGAACTTGTCCACCATGCCGTCGTGCTTTTGTATTATCCTCGTAGCCGTGTTGAAATAATCATTCAAAATCCTGACCACTTTTTCAGGCTCTGATTTTTCCGAGAGCGACGTGAAACCCCTAACATCTGAAAACAGGATCGTCAACTCCTGCCTCTCCCCTCCCAGCCTGAGTTTTCTCTGCTTTATCATCTTCCTGATTACGCCCGGGTTCACATACTTCCCGAACATCCCCCTTATCCTGTTCTTCTCCTCCCGCTCTGTTCTCCTCTTCTCTTCAACCCTGTCATACGCTATGAACAATAACAACGGGATGAACGTTGCCATCATGGAGTACTTTTGAAAAACATCATTCAACCTCCCCCCGTAAAACGCGAACCAGAGTTGCGTTGAAAAAAGAAGCAGGAACGCGAGTATGGCAAGCTGGGCGGAACTCCTCGTTTTTTTGTAACCGCCCGCTGTTTTCATCAGAAAGTAAAGCGAGTACGTGAGCAGAAACAAGTACAGGTAGGTTTCGATCATTTCCTTTTCATTTTATTCGTTTTCCCGGTCCTTTTCACCGTAAGCAGGTAAGCCGCGCCAATTCCCCCCAACGCTATTATCGTAGCCATGGTCCAAAAACCCGCTCCAATCGCCACCCCGCCGTTCTGAGGATTTACAATGTTCTGGTTTTGGCCGTTCGACGACGTGGTTAAAGTGTTCACCATGTAAGCAGCGAAAACGCTCAACCCCGTCGAGTTGAACGTTAAAGTGTAATAATCCCCGTTGTCCTGGATTGAGTAGTTGATGATTTCAACACTCCCATTATGATCTCTGAAAACCTCGAGATTGTTTACGCTTATCGCACGCCCTTCCAACGACTCTTTTGAAAAGTTTATTGAAAACACCGCGTTTCGTATATTCTCGTCGCTCAAATTCTGATCTATCTGAATTATGATCAGCGGTTCTGAAAGCGCGAGGTTTTTTTCTTTCGCCAGGCTTTCGAATCCCGTGACGTTTGTCTCGTTTTCACGCGTCATGTTGAAATAAAATCCAGAAACGTTTCTCGTGGTTTCAATGTCTACCCCCACCACCCCCACAAGCGTGGAATTGTAAAACCTTGCCTGAAACCCATTGATTTTCAGCGTTGTTCCATTCAAAACCGCGGTCTCGTTTGTATCATTGTCTATTGTTATGGTCTGGTTTGTTGAATTGAAACTCATTGAAATTCTTTCATACTCAAGCGATTTCAGCAACAGTTTTAGTTTTTCCATGAACTCGCCAGCCTTTACAGCGTCTTGTTGCGACAGTATAAAGTCAAGTCTCTGGTTGATGGCGTACTCGTCGACAGGATGCAGCTTGTTTATTTTTACAAGATAATAAGCGGTTATCTGCCTTGTTTCGTTTGAAATATAACCCCAAACAACTTCTTTCTGGTTTTCATACTCCACCTGAATGTTCTCCTTCTGCAATTCCAATGAGGTGTTCAGGGCGAGCAGCAGTTGCATGCAATTGGCGGGATTCGACGAGTGGGCAAGCACCTGTTCTGAGGATGATTGCAGCTCTTGCTTTAACTCGCCGCTCAGGTTTTGCGCGTACAAGTTGAATTGAACCGCATCGCCAAGCTCTTGCTGGAACGTTTGGTTTTCGAACGAGTAACCCCCTATTTTTTCAATCGACAGGCTAAACGGGTGGACCGCGTAACCGCACTCCAAGCTTTGATTGTAAAACGCCCGGTCCACGCTGGTAACAGCGTTTTGAATGTCTTTCTGCTCTGTTTCAAGAGTGTTTGCGAGCATTCTTTCAGTTCCGTTTTGATCGTATTGGTAGAGTTGTTCTATTAATGTTATCATGCTTTGATTTTGAAACTGGCTTACCCCCACAAGTTGAATGGAAGTGTTCAGCATTGCCGGGCTTACCAGAACTACCGATCCCACTGCAAGAGTTGAATTGGCCGGCATTACAGGACTTACCAGAACCGCCCCAGCCACGAAAGGCGCCAGTACCAAAGCCAAGAAAATCGTTTTATTCATTTCCTTTAATTTTATGATTGCTTGTGATTAAATATCTTTGCGTTTGGCTTGCGTTTTGTCAGGCGATGTTGAAATCGCTTTGGTTCAAACTCGTCTGGTTCAAATCATTCGCTATGTTGTTAATCTGGTCAATGGTCCGTTGAATTTTTTTTGGGAATTATACCTCTTTATTTTTCATTTATTTAAACGTTTAGTGGTGTTTTTTTTTAATTAAAGCTTCTCTTGGCCTCTTGATTTCTTTTACAGTGTAGAAATGCCAGTTAAAAGAGATTATTTCTTTGATGTTGTTTTCAAACCAAACTGCTTTTAATAATTTAATCAAGTTAAGTTGAGGTTGGCGCTGTTAAGAGTTTGATTCAACTCGGTTGTTATATTGTCAATCTGGCCGATTGTACTGTTAATCTCCTGAGTAATATTATTGATGTCGCTTACCACTTGAGCTTGATTGCCCGTCAGATTATCCTGGGTTGCGATTGCCTGCACAGACTGGTTTTGAGATGAAGAGCCTGTAGAAGTTGGTGATTGATTGATGATGTAAAGGAAAGCCACTATAATAATTAAAATAATTATTATTACGCCTGCTATAACCGAGTTTTTCATGTTTTCAACACTTTTGTTTTAAAAAAAGGCTGGGAAGGTTTTTAAGCCTTCCCTTCACCGTTTTTGACTTTTTCAAGTCGTTTCATTGTTTGTCTCGTTGTTTGTTTGGGTTTCGTTTTGTCTTATACTTTCATTCTCTTGTGCTGACACGCTCTCATTTTGGTTGTTTGCTGTTTCAGCTTCCATGTTAGCGTGTTCAGGCATTCTGTGATTCACCACGCTTATCATGTCGTCCCTGAAGTTCAAAAGCATGTCCCTAAGCCTGAACATCAATTGCGCGGCTTCAGACACGTGCTCCCCCCTTATTGTGGTGTTTGTATTGTTCAACTGCAGTTGTATTTGAATGAACTCCCGCTGTAAAACAGTCACGTTCACCCCCTGAGATTGCAGTTGGCTTATAATACCCTGAATCCTGGTCATCAAACCGCCGGCTACTTCAACAGTGCGTTGTATTTTATTTTGCTGGTAAACTCTGACTTCAGCGTTTACAGAGTCCCTGGTTTTTGCGAATTCTTCAATCAATTGATTGGTGTAATTTCTTATCTCTGTTAAATTACCTGTTTGAATTGAAGCGTTGAGATTCTGCTCTATTTGAACTATGTTTGAAATCGACTCGTTCAAGCCAGTCACAGGCACGCCTTGGTTTTCAAGCCTTGCTTCAATTTCTTGAAGCTTTTCAAGCGCGTTTTGAAGCCCCCTGTCAACAAGCGTTGACATTCTTTCACGTTCTGAACTGCTTAAAATCATGCGTTCGCCTCCAAGTGATTCCGAACCATTAACGCTGACATTGCCCATCACACCCCTATTATAAATCCCCGTTGTGTTGTTCATCATCCCTCCAACACCTACGTTTGCATTAGCTCCAAGCATTGGAAATGCTATAACGCTGGCAGGAAGAATGAAAAGCAAAGCCAATAAAACTTTATTCATACTTTCATCACCTTTTTTTTTGAATTTTTTGAAAAAAAAATTTTTTCAATTTTCATTGATTTTTCTTAGCGATTTAGTTATTTATAAACACTCTTAATCCAAAGCTTTGCCTAAAACTTTGCAATGCTTTATTTAAACTTTTAAAGCTTTATAAAAACTTTTCTAGCTTTTCAAAGGTTTGTTAATTTCAATAAGAGCAAAAAAAGGATTTTAAAGCGTTTTTACGTTTTTTTTAAATAGTTTTGCTTGTTTTCTCATTTTTTAGCGGTTTCAATCCTCTGCTTTTCAATGTCCAACCTTCCTACCAGATTTTTTATTTTTTCCATGTTGCCTATCATCAGGGCGTAATAACTCTTCTTGCTCGGTTCATAGTCTTTATTGTAATATCGGTTTATACCAACATTATATGCTTTCATGGCTTGCTTTAACTTCCACCACTCAGGCTGTCTGTCAAAAAACTCTCTTTCTTTTCTCATTGCCTTAGCCCTTTCAGGATTGTCTTTGTATAAATTGTCTTTAATCCAGTTTAGGTAACTCAATCCTGCTTTTATATTAAGAATCGGGTTGGTTTCATACTCACTCACAGGAAGAGGCTTTATCACCCCTTTATCTATCATGTCTTTTATTGTTTGGGGTTGCAATCCCATCAAACCAAAAGCCGAAGCACCGCTCTCAGCTCTGGGATTATAAGAGCTTTCTGTTTGAATGATGGAGTGTACAAGCAACGGCGGGATGTTATACTCGTGCGCCATTTTTCTTACAATACTCCTATATCTCAAGAAATTCCTCTCCAAAACAATTTCGCTGACTTTCTGCTGCATTGACTGCAAGCCGGGTTGAATATTTATTTTTCCAGGCGGCCTCAACTCGTTTGAGGTTTCAATGCTCGCCACCACTTGAGGGTGGTTCAAATAAACCTTCTTTATTTTATCCGCAAAACCGCTTGCTTCAACTCTTGAAACCGCCGGTTTTTTAACAAAATTCTTCAAAGCTTCGGTTTTAGGAGATTCCTGAACCTTTGCGGGAATAAAAAGAGACAAGGCGAGGAGAGCGGTTGAAAAAGCTCTTTTGAGCTTTTGAGAGGAGCGCCTCTCCCTTCCCATCGTAACAACCTGCTTTTCAAGGTAATCCCGAATAGACCTGTTTGCAGTTTTAATTTCCTTCTTTTCGAATAGCTCCATCAGCTTTAACAAAGGATTGTTAATGTTTTTAATTGTTTTTCATTTTTAAGGATTCTGGGAAACATTTAAAATCATTGAAGTTTGATTTAAATACAATCATGAAAAACGAGAATCTGGATTTGATTTTAATCATCATCTCCTTTTTGCTGCTGATGGCATTTTACTCTTTCCTGCCGGAAAGCGTGGCGCTTCACTGGAATTACTTGAACCTCCCTGACTTTTACGCCAGCAAGCTCTACCTTTTCGCAATTCCAATCTTAATGGCGGTTTCATTCCTGGTTATGAAGAAATTTCCCCACTTAAAACAGCTTGAGAACGCCCACGAGTTCACAAGGCATCACTATTCTGATTTTGTTTCATTGATTATAATCTTTTTGATTTACGTTGAAGGGGTTTTGATTATAAGCAATATTTACTTCTCGCCATTCAGCCTGAGCGATTTCATACTTCCCGCGTTTTCAGCCTTCTTCTACTGGAGCGGGGTTAACCTTGAAAAACTGAAAAGGAATCACTGGATTGGAATTAGAACTCCTTGGACTGTTGAAAGCGACAGGGTATGGAAAAACACCCACAGGGAAGGGACAAAGCTTTTCAAGATTCTAAGCATTGTGATGATGCTTTCCTTGTTTATTTCTTCCTCTTTTTATCAATGGATTGTTGTTCTGACTTCGCTGGCAGGGGTTGCGATAGTGCTGATTTTATTTTCATATTTTGACTACAAGTCGAATAATTGAAGGGTGATTAAAAATGGATTTTGTTGTCGTAACGCTGAATTACTTGCCTGGAAAAAAGATCGTGAAAAACTTCGGTTCTACTTTCGGCATTGTGGTTAGAAGCAGGGGTTTGGGAGGAAACATCGTAGCAAGTTTGAGAAGTCTCTTCGGAGGCGAGATTAAAGAGTACAGCCAAATGCTCTCCCAGGCGAGGGAGCACGCTATTGAAAGGCTGGTTGAAAACGCTAAATCCCTGGGGGCGAACGCGGTCGTTGACATGCGATTCGACTCTTCGGACATTGGAAAAATAATGACGGAAGTGGTGGCTTACGGAACCGCGGTTCTTGTAGAAGATGATAATTCAAAAACCGAGGGCGTGTCACTGAGATAATTTATAACCCTTTTACTTTAAAAAATTACTCGTGAGCAACTAAAAATTAAGTTTTCTTTTTTCTAAGCTTGTTTTTAAAAACGAAAAACGAGGCCAAGGCGAAAGCAATTATTACCAAAACGTTAGAGTCGGGCACTACTATATTATTTGATATCGTAGTATAAAAAGTGAAATTTTGAGAAGGCGGTTGAGCGCTCCACCCGATAGTATTTGGAATTAAATTCACGTTGATCGTGTTGGTGTAATTTGGAGAGGTGAGGTTCATATAACCGCATTGAACGTAAACAAAAGCGTAGCCATTGGTGTTTGAATTGCATTTAACCTGCCCTTCTGGAGTGGAAACAGTGATGTTAAAATTAGTTGAAAGGCAACTTGGATTGAAAACCTCGAATGTGAATGAAATGTTCTGATTAGGCTTGTAAATATTATAAATCGAAGGACTTACGCTTAAAAGCTGAAGTTTTCTCACAAGATTTTGAAGGGTTAAAACTAAAAGCTGGGAAGAAGTGAGCTGCGTGGTGGTTGAGTAAACTCTGCTAGCGCACCCGTTGAATATCGCGCTTGCAGTGTAAGGAGCGTAAGTTGAAATGCTTGAGTTTGTCAGAAGCTCCTGGCTTAAAAGATTCCACCCGGTGTAGCCGTTACTGTCGGTAGTGTTTTGCAAAACCAAGCCAGAACTGTTTGTAACATTCACAATAATGTTATACACCGCGTTTCCCTCAGCGTCTTGAACCATAACGTTCAAAAACCACTGAATAAGAGCACTGCTCAAAGAATCTGCTATATTAAAGCTCGGAACAGTGCTGTTTATGGAATCATAAAAAGAAGAACCATTAAGCAAATTAGCGCTAGAACCATTTAAAGTGGTATTTATAACCGTTAGACTAGAATTATACATCCTAAAAGGAGTTCTCAAACCGCTTGTGTTTATAACGGAATTTTCAACAGTCGTGTTAATAGAGTTTCCTCCATAAAAATCACCTAAATTAAAGCCAATGCCGTAGGTTAAACTCCCTTCAGTAAGATTATTGAAAGTGTTGTTGCTACTACCACCATAAATCGCTATTCCATTAGCAGCAGGTGGCATGTAAATATTTTGAAAATAATTATTGTTGGAGGCAGTTGTAAGGTAAATTATCCAGCCTGTTGCGCTTGGCAGTATTATATTTAAAATATTATTAAGGTCAGAATTTATAAACCATAGTGAATCAGAACCCGTATTTGTGATATTGCTGTTCTGAATAGTGTTATTGTTGGAATACGCAAACGCCAATCCCGCATTAACATTATTGCTGACATTGCAGCCGTTAAACTGCGAGTTGTTTGTCAAACCCACTCCCAAGCCAGTGTAGAATGTTCCGGTTACTGTCACATTTGTGCAGTTCACCAGTCCCACAAAGCCGTATTGGTTGTTTCCGAAGTTTAGTTGGGTGTTACTTGGGCATATGTTGTTAGACCAGGGGGAGGAGTAATTAACGCTTTTTTCGTCAATCCAATTATTGCCGGTGATATTTTCAAATAAATAATTATAATTATAAGTGAACATACTCATAAAAGGAGAGGCGACGTTTATTCTCGTGATGTTGTTGTAGTCAAAAGTGTTGTTTCCTGTTTGATAGTCATACCACCCTCCGGCGCCCACACATGTTCCTTCAGGGTGAGAGCAAAATGGATTGCCGTTAAAAACTCCGCCTATTAAAGTGTTGTTATAAAAATAATTATAACTGCACATTGAAATGTAAATGCTTTGCTCTAAACTTGTATTTCCAGTAAAATAATTGGTTATTATATCATTATGATCCCAAAAGTCCACTGACGCTGTTGTACTGAAGTTGTTGTACGAGATGGTTGAATTGCCTAAGTGAGCGCCATTAAATGTCTTCATGGTGTTATTTTCAATTGTTGAATTGTAAATCGCATTGCATGTAGCTTCAGAGTTGGAAAAAGTGGTTGGGTCCAAAAAAACGTTGTTGAAAAGGTTTAAGCCAAAAGAGGTTATATCAACATCGCCCATGTAATGCCATTCAAGAGTTGGACTGTAAAGCCATAGTACGGCGGTAATATCATACATCATAAAATAACTGGTTATATGCGGCGTGTATACCGAGTTAGAATTATTCATAAAAATCGATTGATTGACGGTCAGATTGTTGAATTCCGAAGCGCTGACCCCGTTTGTAAAATTACTGACAGAACAGTTTATTATTGAAACATTAGTGGCATCGTTAATGTCAAAACCATCCCCACTGCCATTGCCGGTAATGTTACAATTTTGAACGACAATGTTATTGGAATTTAAAAAATTCAAACCCATTTTACTGGTGCCGCTAACATTAGAATTATTAAACAGAGAATTATTGGTAAAACCGGCAACCAAACCGGTGTAGAATGTTCCGGTTACTGTCACATTTGTGCAGTTCACCAGTCCCACAAAGCCATATTGGTTGTTTCCGAAGTTTAGTTGGGTGTTACTTGGGCATATGTTGTTCGACCAGGGGGAGGAGTAATTAACGCTTTTTCCGTCAATCCAATTATTGCCGGTGATAT
>CAYMAH010000010.1:0-18878 GCA_964388435.1 Microcaldota archaeon
GAATCTTGAAATTGTAAGATTTGTTATAACCCCAAAAGCCATTTCAGGGTTTTTATCACAACGTCTAAATTCACTATTTTTTTAAAGTGGTTATCCCCGGTCAGAAGAGTTTCATTTTTTGCCATTACAATTCCATCAGAACGTCAAACTCGTTTATCAACTCGCCCTTTTTCTTTAGCGCTTCAAACACTTCAAGCGTTAGACTCATTTCCTTCTCCCCTAACTTATAAAGCTTAAGGCTGTTTGCGAGTTCTTTCAAATCTTTGTCTAAAAGCGCCCCTCTCAGCAGCTCGTACTTGTTGAGTATGGTTATGGCCGCCTGCTCTTTGTTTTTATACCTTTCAACGGCCTCTATCGCTTTCTTTTTGTTTTTAAGTGCCGAGATTATAATGCCCGTGTCCAGAACAACCATTTTTTTTAAATCCCTTTTAAGCCTGTTTCCGAATTCATTTCTAAGTTTTTTGATGCCACTCTCCAGTTTTTTAATGTCCCCGCCCTCTCATTTCCCGAAAAACCTTTCAAGCTTGTTTATATCCCCCTTAATGGTTTCCTTGCTTACGAGATAGTTAATGACTTTAGTTAATGACTTCTGAGAATGACTGGTTGTCCTTTATCCTGGACAGGCTTTCATAGGCGCTGTTCGATATGGATATCACTTTGGTCATTTTTGCAAACCCTTTGTAGGCATATGCGCATACGCATATAAAAAGTATAAAAAGTTTTCCATTAAAAAAAAAGCCGATCCGTAGAAAAATATATTGCTCGGATATGATATCATGATTTGTTTTTAAAAGGATAGTTTTTTAATTGTTTTAAGTCTTATTTTCTTATTGTTTAAAAGGTTTTTTAGGTATGGCAGAGCTTGGTGAAGGAGGTTACTACAACGAGAAGGAAGAGTCAGAGCTTGGCAAGGGAGGTTTTTACACTCCTGAAGAAGGTGGGGAGAAAAAGCCTTTAAGTTTTAACTTGGATTCTTTTAAAAAATTCTGGTGGGTTGCGGTGTTGATTGCCGTCGCAGTGATTGGCTTTTTTGCCTTCAACTCTTTGTCATCTTCGACCAATGGAAGTGTTTTTCTTTTGAAAGTCGCTAGCGGAAACAGTGTGGTTAGCGGGGCAAGGGTTGTGGCGTTGATGAATGGCATTCAAGTGGGAGCGGGCGTTACGGGAAGCAATGGTGTTGTTTCAATAGCCTTACCTCAAGGGAATGTTGATTTTCAAGTTGAAGGAAGCGGTTATGTTTCCAGAAATATCAGCTTTTCGACTTCAAAAACAAACGGCATTGTTTTTTTAAGCGCGACAGCTCCAAGCGTTTACAGTTTAAAAGTGGTTGATGGCAAGGGTTTTCCAATTGTGGGCGCCGGCGTTTTTTATTACTTCACCGACCCTTCGGCTGAAAATGAAGTTTATTCCGATTCTTCAGGAATCGCGAGCATTCAAACTCTTGGAAACACCGTTATTTTTGTAAGAGTGGTTGAGAGCGGTTATCAGAGCGCTAGTCTAAGCGTTTTAACCACTAGGCCTTCAGAACAAGTTGTTTTGAATTCTTTGAACAACACCGGGTTTCAGTTGGGAAGCGTAACTGTTAATATCAACGCTTCAACAGGTTTGCTGAGCGTTTACGATGCTTCTTCTCAAACCCTTATTTCAAATTCTTCATTGAACGGAAGCCCAATTGTTTTTTCACTTCCTTTGGGAGAGCAGGTTTTCTTCGGAGTTTCAGGAGTTCAGGGTTTTTATGATTACAACGGTTTTGTCAACGGGGATTTTTATACCGTTAATACAAGTTTAACCGTTGACTTGAATTTAACTTCCATTCCGGTTATTTACACCGGAGCGTGGCTGAATAGTTTTGATGTAAACAACAATTCTGTAAGCTCTTCTGTTGATGTTGTTTCATATCCCTCTGTTGTCGGGAGCGTTTTTCAGAGCAACGGGAGTTTGTTCACTCCTCTTGTTAACGGGACTTTTTACGCTATCTTTTCAAGCTCGGGTTTTGTTGTTTCAAGAACCGCGTTTTTCGGCTTGGGAAGCACCGTTAACCAGACTTTGATTTCAGCCAACTCTTCAAACTCTGGCAATTTAAACGTTCAAGTGGTGGATGAGAACCGCGCTCCTTTACAGGGAGTGCAGGTTTTGGTAACTGACGGTGGCTTGCTTTCCGACCTTCCGGTTTCAACTGATTCCACTGGAACGGCTGTTTTTCAAAACCTTCCTTTGAATGTTTTTAACGTGACAGCCAGTTTGGATGGTTTAAGTGTCAGTAATAGTGTTGATTTAAACGTCAACTCTTCTGTTACACTGGTTTTAAGCGTGCACAGCGCTTTTTTCACTGTCAAGGCTGTCAACGCTTTGACAGGGGGGGCTGTGAGCGCGGTTTTCAATAGTTTTTACTCGAACAATTCCTTTGATTCTTGCAATGGCTTTTCGTGTGTTTTAAAAGTTTGGGGAGGCAGTAACGAGCAGATAATCGCAAGCGCGAATGGCTTTTTGAATTACACCACAAGCTTGAATGATGTTAAGCCTTTAAGTTCCAATTCTTTGACTGTAAAGCTTGTTCCTGAAAGCGCGGTTACTGGAATGCTGGTTGATTTTATAGGCGTTAAAGACAGTGCCGGGCAGTTCACGACTGCTTTGGTCGCAGGGAATAACTACACTTTTGATTTTTACATTGCCAGAAGTAACGCTAAAAGCGTTGGGGTTTACATTAGAATAGGAGGAAGCGGGGGTTTGGACGGGGGTTCTATAAACGCCAGCGGTTTCAACGGAGCTGGAATTGGAGTGGAGTCTGGAAATTTTCTCAGTGACCCTCAGCCCGAATGTGTGGACTTGAATTCAAGCGCTGTTTCAAACGCTAAGTGGGTAGAACTTGTTTTTCCCTCAAACAGTCAGGAAGTGCTTATTCCCTTCACTGTTGAAAGCAATTTTTCAGGCAATCTTCAGGTTTTTTACAGGGGTTTTGGTTTGAGCAACGGGTTTTATTCAAGAGAACCTGCCGATGCTTTTCTTGACGGAAATTATTCTTCTCCTAGTATGGCGGAGTGCTACGCTCAAACTTTGGAGAAAGACTTTCTTGTTTTGACTCCAGGCGCTAATTCAACAAATCAAACTAGCGGGAGCGTTTTTTTCAACTATTCCAATTATTCAAACGGAGATTATGTTTTTTACAAGCAGGGGGTGGGCATTTCAAGCGAAAGCGGGAGTTTGAATTATTCTCTTCAAGCTGATCCAGTAATGCCCGGAGATGTTTTTAATCTAAGTTTGGAGAAAGACGCAAATTGCAATATTTTGATTGGAAATTTCAGCGGTGGTTACTCAAATTGTTTTTATTACGACTCTTCAAAGCAGTTGGTTGTTTTCAGTGCTTCTCCCCTGAACAAGAACTGTCCCGTTCAAGTGGAGGGTAATGGTTTTATCACCTCTTCAGGTCCGGTGTCAAGCGTTTCAACTCTTTTGAAGATAGGTGCCACGTGCAATGTCAATGTTGGGGGTTACGCTAATTTCACTGTTAATCTGGCAAGCATTCCAAGCAGTTTTTATCTTATCCCTCAATCAAGCGATTGGAATACAGGCCCTGGCTTGAATTATCTTATCAGTGAAATGCAGGGTTCGAGAATTTTAAACGTCAACGGGGTTAACTTTTCCTTTTCCAATCCAGGCGTTCGGGCTTTTCAGTGGAGTGGCAACGGGAGTTTGGGAGTAAGCGAGAATGGTTTGGAAATTTCCTCGCAATCCTACTCCTCGAACGGTTCTTCTTTCCTTTCAACCGGAAACAGCATCATAGGCTCGCTTGCGAGCTCCTGCGCCGACCAGTTTTGCTGCGCTTCAGGTTGGTGTCAGAATTCAACTTTCAATTCAATGCTTTCTTTTTTCAATTCAAGCGTTTCAAACCTTGCGAATCAAACCGTTTTCAGAAGAGGGAACGACATGCCTTTTTCTTATTTTTATCCTTCGCAAAACTCGAGTTTTTACACTGTCGCCCAGTTAAGTCAGGGTGTTGCAAGCGGGTGCGGGGGAAATCCAGGCGTTTTTCAAGTCAGCTTGACTTGGAATGGAACTGCCTGGAGTTTAGGCTTGACTCCTTTAAACGTTTCAGCAAGCTTGAACTCTAATTGTAATTCAGTTCAATTATGCGGTTTTATAAGCGGTTTGAATGGGTGTATTGTAAATTCAAGCCAGGCCAACCCGTTAACTTTAGACCAGCTTCAAAACCTTTCTTTCAATTTGGTTAACTGCATGTACCCTGTTTTTAACGGCGCTCCTGTCTGCTATGCCATTTACAGCGCGTTTCTTCCAAGAATAGAATTGGGAGTGATTTCAACCACTTCTCCCTTGACTCCTGGCGAGAATTTCGCTTCAAAACTAAGAGACTCTTTGTTCAAGGCGAGCAGTGTTGATTTCAGTTTGTTCAAGAATTTCGGCCAGAACACGCTTGACTGCAATATTCCCGTTGACTTTCCCACCGCGTTGCTTACAACCACAATTGCCGGAAGCATTTGCACTTCCTCTCAACAGCCAGCTCCGGCTGAAACCGCTGTTTCTACTTCTCCTAGCGGGTGTAAAGCGGCTCAAACCGCTGCTCAGGGCAGCTCGATTTTCAAGTTTTTTGATATTTTAAAAGGAAGCGAGGGAAACCAGGTTTTCAATTCACTCAATCCATTTGTAGCGGTTTACTGTACTTCTGGAGTCGCGGTTTGCTGCACTCCCCATCCTGGAAGTATTTTGCTAAGCGTTAAGGATAATAAAGTTTATTTGATGATAGCATGGGGCGTCAACGCGGAGTGCAACCCCGTTTTTCCTTTGGCTGGTGGAGGACTTTCAAGCTTCTGCAATTGGGGGACAAGCGTGGCCGGCGGTTTGATGAGCTATCTTTCTTCAAACGGGGCTAATTTTGAAATGAGTTTAGGCAGCACCAACTTCCAACCTTCTCAGTCAACCTCTCCCTCCACTAACTCAAAATAGATTGGTTTTAACAGAAATGTTTTGAATTGCAATTTTTGTTAATGGAGTGTTCTTAAGTTTATGTTTACATAAATGTTTTTTATGATTTATGAAAACCACTTCCTTATGCCGGAGATAAACCTTTTGCAGGGGTTGGCCGGAATTGATTTAATTCGCGTTTTTATTTTCAATTAGATTGTCATCCGCCTGTTTAAGAGCTTGCATTGGATCGCCTTTTATTTCAGCCAGGCCATAGGTTATGCTGGCGTTCGTCTCGCTTAGGGTTTTTTCTTTTATTCTTTTTATTATTGTTTCAGCTTCATTCTCGCTTGCTTGCGGCATTAGGATTAAAAACTCGTCTCCCCCGAACCTTCCCATAAAATCGGTTTTTCTAAGGTTTTCTTTTATTTTAAGCGCGGTTTGCTTCAGCTTTTCATCTCCTTTCAAATGCCCGTTCTCGTCGTTGAATTTTTTGAAATCGTCCAAGTCTATCATCACCACGGTTCCTTCCTCAGACTCTCTCAGGAGTTTTTCTATTTTCCTTTTGCTTAAAGTTTGAGTTAAGTGGTCGGTGTTCGCTTCTTTTTCAAGCTCTTCCATTTCGTTTATAAACTTCATTTCTTCCTGGAATTTTCTGGTTGTTTTTCTGAACGCGTTCAAGTGTTTTTCATTCAATTCAGAGCTTTGAAATGTAAGAGTTTTGTCTGCATTTGAAAGAGCGGTGGGAGTTATCAAAACAGAAGCGTGCGGACAGGCCGCGAATTTTTTTTCAAGATTGCACTCGGTGCAGTGGTTTTTGCATTGAAGCTGTTTTTTATGCTCGCAGTAAACCGCCGCCTCTTCATCGCATTGACCGCATTTCATCATTTTTACACTTTTTTTATATATTTAATAGTTTGAGTGAAAAAAAAAATAAAAAACAGCGCGGCTTGAAAATAGCCGCGCTTAAAATTTTTTTTAGAATTGTATTGGCTGCATTTGATATGGAGCCGTTTCCTTGGTTTTAGCGGTTTGGCTTCCCACAAGCTGGTCGCTGTTCACTCCTGTTAAAACCGCTGTCACTTGAACAGAGTCTCCCTGATCTTCGGTTATCCTGGCTCCCCATTTGACGTACGCGTGCTGGTCGAAGTTCGCCGTTATGCCCTCTCCTATCTTGACCGCGTCTCCCAAGCTAAGGCTTTTAGAGCTTCCTGTTATCAGGATTAACGCTCCCTTAGCCCCGTCAGTGGCCACGTCAAGAAGAGGATGAGCAAGAGTGGAGTCTATAGCCTCCTGCACTTTGTTTGACCCTTTCCCCTCTCCAACGCTTACCATTGAAACGTCTCCTGTTGAGACTATCATTTTAACGTCTGCGAAGTCGATGTTCATCAAACTCGGAAGCATTATAGTGTCTGAAATTCCCTTGACGCTTTTTGACAGTAAAGTATCGGCCACCAGGAACGCCTGGTTCATTGGAAGGTTTGGAACGTAACTGACAAGCTTGTTATTATCCACGATTATAACCGTGTCACAGGCTTTTCTCATTTGCTCCAATCCCCAATCAGCTTTTTCAAGCCTCGCTCTTTCCAAGGCGAATGGGAATGTCACAACGCCGATGGTTATGGCGCCTATTTTTTTAGCCACTTCAGCTACAACCGGAGCCGCACCTGTTCCCGTTCCCCCTCCAAGCCCCGTGGTTACGAATACAAGTTCGCTCCCGTCAAGCGCTTCGGCTATTTTTTCCCTAGCTCCTTCAGCGGCTCTCTGCCCCACTTCAGGGTAGCCTCCTGCTCCCATTCCCTTGGTTATGCTTGAACCTATAAGCATTTTCTTGTCGGCGTTTATCTGCTTTAAATGATTGGCATCGGTGTTTATTGCAATGGTTTTAGCGCTTTGTATTCCCATTGATTTTAATCTGTGGATTGTGTTTGTCCCTCCACCCCCTACTCCGACCACTGAGATTTTTATTTCCTCTGATTTAAACTCTCTTTTTTGAGCGGTTTGAGAGTTTTGAAGAGCGCTTGCGATTAAACTTTCCATTTATGGAATCACCTTATTTTTTTTATGGGTTGGAAAGCCACTTTTAACAACTAACCCTTGAAAAGCTTTCCTTTGGTGGGTTTTTAAAAAAAAAATAAAAAAATTATCCTATGACTTCAATGTCATAGCCTGGCTCTTTTTCTTCCTTCTTTGCGACATGTCCTACAATGTTAGGGCTTTTAACCCCGGTTACTATGGCTGTTATTTCGATTTTTCCGTCGAATTCTGGAACCAGCCTGGCTCCCCATTTCACGTTTGCTTCCACGTCCATTCTTTCTGTTATCAATTCTCCTGCTTTTATAGCGTCTCCCAAGGTTAAGTCAGCGCCTCCTGCTATGTGAATTATAGCTCCTTTCGCTCCTTCAAAGTCAACGTCCAAAAGCCTGTTCTTCAACACCCCATCGACAGCGTCTTCCACTTTTGAAGCTCCTTTTCCTGTTCCAACTGCTATCATTCCAACATCTCCGTGACCCATGATTGCCCTCACGTCTGCGAAGTCTATGTTGACAAGGGACGGTTGCGTTATCGTGAAAACCAATCCTCCGATTGCTTTTCCAAGGATTTCGTCCGCCACCAGGAACGCCTGGTTCATTGGAAGGTTTGGAACTATTTGCACTAGCCTGTTATTGTCTAAGATTATAACAGAATCAGCGATTTGTCTCAATCTTTCTATTCCCTCATCTGCTTTTCTGACTCTCGCCCTTTCAAGTGCGAACGGGTATGTAACCATGGCAACCACGATAGCCCCCTGCTCTTTCGCCACTTCTGCGACGATTGGCGCGGCTCCTGTTCCAGTTCCCCCTCCCATTCCAGCTGTTAAAAATACCAAATGTGATCCTCTAAGCGCTTCTTCCAAAGCGTTTCTGTCCACTTCAGCGCATTTTGCCCCAACTTCAGGGAATCCTCCTGCTCCAAGCCCTTTTGTAATGCTTTTTCCGATTAGTATTTTTTTTATTCCTTCATCAAGAATTTGAAAGTGCTGCCTGTCGGTGTTCACCGCTATTAACTCGGCTCCTTTTATTCCGATTTTTTTCAATCTATTTACGGTGTTGTTTCCCCCTCCCCCCACTCCAACGACGTTTATTTTAATCTGCTCCATGTCGTTGTTATTTGAAGCGCTGGAAGAGTAGTTTTTTGACAGCGCGCTTTTGACTATGTCATCCATCATGTTATCCATTATATAATCACCTTGAATATTAATGTATTTTTTTTATAGCATAACATTTAAAAGCTTTTTGTTATTAAAAATATATTAAGAATTTAAAAAATGTGTTTATATATTTTTTAATGCGATTTTTATTTTTTTTAATATTTTTATATATTGATGGATATTTTTTTTAACGAGGTGTTTTATTAAATGGGTGATTCAGAGAGTTTTCTTTTGACCGTCCCTTCTGACTGGGATTTAAATATTTATGCTACCGAAAGGAGAAAATTCGGGAATGTTCAGGACTATATTAGAGAATTGATAAGAAGAGATATAGAGGCTTTTCAAAAAGAAGAGAACAACAACAAGACAAATCAAGTCTGATGCCAGTTTCTGAAAATTTGTATTATTTCATATTGGATGTTCCCGCTCGTCTACCTGCGTTTTTGCGAGTATTTTCAGCGTCTTCAAATAAGGTATTCCCGTAATCTCGCTTGTTTTTCTTATTGAATACCCTTTTAGTCGAGTTTCGGTTACCATCTTTTCCTCCAACTTCTCCATGAGGTATTGTCTTGCAACGCTTGCTCTGGAAAGATATTTATCCTCAGCCTCTCTGTCAACGTATTCCACGATCTTTTTAGGTAGGGTCACATTTATGCTTGTCATTTGATTCATTTTCACCACCTTTTTATTCTTTCATTTATCTGCTTTAATATTTTTCTACGCACGTATATCGAAGTTATCTGATTTATAAATTCCAGAGCTTCTTGTTTGCTTATTTTCCCGGGTTGCGATTCTATGAAATGCGGAGTGTCTTTAATACTTATATGATTTTTTTGCGCGGTAGCAATAATCTTTTTGTCATCGCTTACGAGCATCATTCCCTTTGTTTTTGCCGTACGCAATAAATCAACATCAGTTTGCGAAAGCCATTTACCGTCGTCGCCCGCTAGTTTTGCTTTTTCTGTGTTTACTATTTTGACATTTAACAGCAACTCCCGCGCTTCTGTTTTGTCCAATATGCGCTCAACTTCAACCGCAACGCTTGATATTGTGCTTGTTTCAAGCTTTTGCAATATTTCTGGTTTTGTTTGTGACAGGTAGACAAGAAACGTTGTATTTACCAATAATTTATTTTCTTGTTTTGATTACGTTTTTTATAGGTACTGCGAGAGCTGGAACTGCTGCTGCGGTTCTTTTTTGAACGTGTCTTCGATTTCCTTTTTTATTAGTTCAAGCCTTTGCTGAAGATATTTCGGAGTGTCGTATTGAAGCGCTATTTTCTGAGACACCTCCAAATATTTCTCTATCCCCCCCTTGTTGATTGTCAATATTATTTTTCCTCCGCACTTCTCGCATTTTCCCTTTAACGGCGGTCTTCTGTAATGATTGTTGCAGTCAACGCACCTGAATTCCTGAGTCCCGAAGGAGTGGAGGTTTCCATAAAGATCGGGCAGAAAGTGGGAAGTGATTATTTTTTCCACCGCTTTTGAAATGTTCACCGCTTTTATTTTTTTCATCAATTCCAATTCAGCGTTTATCTTCTCGTTCATGTTTTCGAATTTTACATAGCTCGTTGTCGTCGGCCCTTCAAGCTCTGTTTCATGCGTGTATTTTATGTTTTTAAACGGGTCAGTCTTCAGCTTTTCGTTTATTGTTTTTATTTTCACGTCCGACGGGTTGGTGTTTTGCAGCGTCGCCTCATAGAACTCTATTGGATAATTCTCGCAGACGTCCATCGCGTAGACCTCGTCGTCAACCTCAAGAGGGTTTAGATTGGTGGTCAGTATAAGAGGCGCGTCCATCTGCCCGCCTCTTGTCGTAGGGAGGTAGGCTTTTGAAAAGTTTATCAAAGCGTCAAGCATGAGCATTGACCCTGCTTCATCCCCGTCGGTGTTCCTGCGGATTGCGCAGTGTAGGTAAGGGTGGGCGATGATTCCCCTCACTTTGGTGAATCCAATTATTCTCGTTACCACTCCGGCGCTGATGTGAGGTGCTATTGTTATCAAATACTGCCCGATAATATCCTGAATATTCTCGGCGTTGTAGAACCTTGGAAGGTTGTACTGGTATTCAAGAAGATCGTCTATGAACTTTGTTATTTTCAGCAAATACTCCGCTGTGTATTCTGACACCATCACGTCCTGAGGCTTTAACTCTATTGTTTGTTCAATTGTTTGTATGGGGTTTTCATTTGCGTCGACATCATAGCCAAGCTCTTTTATTTTTTCTATTGTCGTGCCTGTTTCTTTTATTTTGAAGTGCGTCGCCGGTATTTCCATGGCGTCGAGCCTTATAGTGCCATCCCTGAAAACGCTTAAATCGTATTTTGCCCTTAAAACCCCCTTTTCAAGCCTTTCTGGGGTTTTGTCCCTTGATATCAAGCCCTCCACCCCCTTTATCTCGTTTGGAGTGAATCTTGTTTTTTTGAACGCTTTTTCAAGCTCTGCCTTTAAGTTTAAGTTCTGCTCTCCATGTGAGATTGTTTCAACCTCGCATTTTGGGCATTTTCTCGCGGCGGTTGTGCCCCCGCACTTAGGACATTTTCTAGCTTGAAGCGTCGGTTTTTGGCAGTTAGGGCAGGTGAGCTGGCTTGTGGGTTGCTTGCACTGCGGACAGATTCTGTACGAAATGTCAACTGTTACCGTTTCCTTTTTTGTGAGGCTTCTCGACTTGCCTCCTGTTTTGCCTATGGGAAATAAAACATGTACCGGCGGTTTCATTTTTCTTTCCCTCGCCTTCTCCGGCCTTCCCATGCTAGCGCCTATGTAAATTCCAGTCTTTTTCATTATCTTCATTCCGCTCGCCTTTTCAAGAAGAAGCATTACATCCTCCTCCTGAATGTCTGTTATTTTTTTAGCGTTTATTTTGTTTCCCTCAAGTATTCCAAGAGTGTTTAACAAAGCCAGAGAGTGATCTTTCTGTATTATCGTTTCGTCCTGTTGAGTGTGGGGAATGTTAATTGCTTCAAGCATCTGCTCGGCTCCTTTTTTGATTTTCAATTCCTTGAAGTCGAACCATTCAAAGCGCATGTTTGAATTTTTTTCAAGTTGTTCAGCCAGTTTTTTGACTTCTTCAACGCTTAAGTCGTGCCACTTGTAGGTGTATTTAGGGGCGAGTGGAATTCCTTTCTTCGTCAATTCGAACGCCTCGGTGAAGCTCATTTTTTTTATTTCCTCAACTGTTTTTTTAACCCCGTTTTTTTCAAGTATTTGCGAGTACCACTCGTCGCACCAGCTTGCCGGAGCGAGTGGGTGGTTTGCCTTTAAAAAATCTCCGTAGTTTACAAGAAGATCACCTAGGCTTATTATTTCAATGACCTCGCTTCTTATCTTCACCGCTTCTTCAAGATTGTTTATTGTTTTCACCTCGCCGTTTTTCATCTTCACCGTAGGCCCGTCTATGGTGGTGCACGGCGTTAAAGTGCAGGCTTTTCCCGGCCTTTCTATTTTCATTTGGGTTCCTATAACCGGGAATTCATCTAATATTATCATGGTGGCAGGGTTTATTGCCTTGGCCGCTATGCCCGTGAATCTCGTCCTGCCGTATCTTAGCGTAAAACCTCCTTTTGTCATCGGGTATGCAAATATAGGCCTTCCGGCTACTATTTCATTTAAGTATTTTTCAACGGGTTTTATTTTGGTTTTTGATTCTTCTGTTTTAGCCACTTTTATCAGTTTTTCAATCCAACTCCATTGAAGGCCGAAGTTCTTGGATATTTTCATTACTTTTAGAGCTTTGAGACAGATGCCCTCGCTGATCACAAGACACATTCCCCCCCGAACCTTGTTTGTTTCAACATTAAGAGTGTTCTGATGTACCGACACTTCGTAATCTTCTGTCGGTTCTCCTGTTATGCAAACAGGGCAGCTTGAAATAACGTGCTTCACCTCCTCCTCGGCAGGGTTGTACTGTCCTACTCTTGTCCTAGCCGCGTAGAGGTTTGTCTCCTCGGCATATCGGTCTAACTCTCCTTCTGTTGGTCTATAATTTGAGATCCCTAACTTTATTCTACAATAATCGGTTAGAATAACCGAAAAAGCCTGTCCAGTGCCTCCCGCTCCCCTTATAGGCCCTGAAAAATATATGGCGGCGTACTCGCTTTCATCGGTGTTTTTTTTTATTTCAACCTTTGATATCCCCTCTATTGGAGCGCTCACCACCGCTTCCGTGAACAGCGCCAATCCTGTTCTTACCGCTTGTTCTAAAAGCTGCTGTTTTTCACCCTGCATTATTTTTTGGTTTATTATCAAATCAGTTATGTTTTTTATTATCTCCTCTCTTGGCCTTTCCTTCATCTCCCTTATATAAACGCTCACGCCCGGCGGTCCGACCAGCCCTTCAACTCTTGAAGCTAAATCCTCGGTGGGGATCACTTCAACTCTGCTGGCCGCGTCCAATCCCTTGGCTCTCGCCTGCTCTGCGATTGAGTACAAATCCTTTATTTCAGAGGTTATTCTTTTAAAATACTCTTCGTCTTTCATGCAGGCTCACTTGTAAATTTTTCTATTTTCATGTTTCCAGTGCGCATGTTGTATATGGGTACTTCTCCAGGGCTCGGCGTCAAACCTCTTTTGATTTGATTGCTTGTGGTTTTCTGCCAACAACCACTGTTTACTATAATCGTTCCGTGGTATTCGGTGTAGCCGTTTTTGTGGATGTCCCCGAAGTGCATTACGTCCGGAATTTTTTCATTGTCTATTATCATTTCACTTCCAACTGGGATTATTGGTGGTTTAAATCCGTAAATCGGGTTTAACAATCTTCTTCTCAGCATTTCAACCGCCGTATTCTGCGGGTTTGTAAAACCATCGCTCGCGTTCGGAATATTCGATATCAAAGAGTATTGAGAAGCTCCGTGATACATCAAGATTTTAACGCCGTGAATTTCCACAAACCCGGGGTTGTTTATGAAGTGGAGGTTTGAATACCCCTTAACCGATTTAATATACTCTTCATTTATTCTTGTCTGCGGTTCTGAAATTCTTGAAGCGTCATGATTCCCGGGTATTAAAACAACTTCAATATACTCCGGAATGCTTTTCAGAAACTCGCATAATATTTCATATTGAAGGTAAATGTCGTTGTTTTCAAGGTCGTTCTCTTGTCCGGGGTAGGTTCCAATCCCATCTACTAAATCCCCCGCTATAGTCAGATATTTTATTTTCTCATAGCTTTTGTTTTCCGTCTTGCCGTTTAGAAACGATATGAACTCGCTGAACTCTTTTTTCATGAAAAGCTTGCTTCCAATATGAATGTCCGAAATCATCGCAAGACTGATATCTTCTTCGATTGTTTTCTTTGGTTTGTATGGAATTTCAGGCCAGGTGATTGATTCGATTATGAAAAGATCTTTTGACTGCTTCCCGTCAATTGCTATGACCTCGTCAGGTATTACTTCCCTTGCTGTTTGGATTATTTTTGAGTCCCTGCCTGCGAAGCAGGTGAGTGATTCCTCCTCATCCTCGATTTCTATTATCAAATGCCCGTTTTTAGTTTGCTTTTTTGATTTCACCATTCCTATTACTCTTGTTTTGGCGAGCGTTTTCCTGGCTTTTTCTATGCTTGTCACCGGCAGAGAGTTGATTCTCGTGGATAGAATGCCTTTTATTTTTTTGAATCTTTCCCTGAAATAGTCTATAAAGTCGCTGGTTGTTCCAAGCGTTCTGTGGTTTGTAATACTGTCAGGGTGTATTTTTAGCGAGCCTTCAACCTCCCTTGCGATTATTTTTTTTGCCGGCTCTATCACGATTATTTTCTCCTCCAAATCCTGGATTGCCTTTTCCACGTCTTTTTTTTCAACGTAGAATGACTTCGCGTTTTTGGCGGAGTTCTCCATCACTTTTTCAGGGCTTTCGCTCTTTAATATAAGCTGTATTTCTTCTTTCCCCGCGATCAGCTTTTTGCTCGCAAGAAACTTCACCACTTGCTTTTCCTCCAAATCCTTTTCCAACCGTTTTTTGTGGAGGCGTTTAGTTTTTCGACTTTCACCCTTATTTTTTCCTGTGCTTTTCCTTGAGCATTTCAATCTCGCTTAGAATGTTCCACAGATTTGTTCTCGCGTGCATGGGTAGGTTAACGTCGTTCACTATGTCCTCCAAAGAATATGTCATCATGCTCAAAAGAGTGGGCATGTCCTCCTGCTCTTTCATTTTCTCGCTTACCTCTTCTATCCTCGTTCTTATGTTTTTTGGTATCGCGCCGTCTTCTATCAAACTTGAAAGCATTTGCCTTAAAACTTCTTTTTCGTTCATTTTCCACACCTTTTCGTCTTTTAAAAAAAGTTTACTATTTTTTTATGCTGCTTGTTATTTACTTGTAATTTATTTAATTGTTTTGATTGGTTTTTTTTATCAGGACAATGTGAGCGAGCCCGGTGGGATTTGAACCCACGACCTTTTGCTTTCCCCATTTGCTTTAGGAGGCAACTGCTCTATTTGCTCAGTTTAAAACTTCCAAGCTGAGCTACGGGCCCGTTATTATTCTTGTAGAAAGTTTTTAATATTGTTTTTGTTTACTTTTTATTTGATTTTTGATGAGTTCCGCTCCATTGACTGAATTTGGAATTGTTGTTTTTCTTGCCCTGACAGTGGGATTGCTTTTAGCCAGGATTGGAATCAGCTCAAGCTTGGGTTTCATTCTGGTTGGTTTGATACTCGGAGATTCTGGCCTTCACTACCTTTCAAGCACCGGAGTTTCGGCGATTTTCGGAGAGCTGGGCTTGATAATGATAATGTTTTATCTTGGGATGGAAGTGAGCGTGAAAAGGCTGAAGGAAACAGGCTCGATTTCGTTTCTTCTCGTTCTTGTTGAAATGACCGTTTCCTTTTTGTTCGGGTTTTTCGTTTCAAAGTTTTTCGGTTTGACCGACTTCGAGGCTTTTATAATAGGAAGCATTCTCATAGCAACCAGCACTGTCGAAGCGGTTAGTTTTATCTTCGAGAAGAACGCCGTGAAGGCTATGGAGTCAAGAATCGCAATGTCCGGCCTGATAATACAGGATTTTGTCTCAATACTCGTCCTGGTTTTCATTTCAACCTTTGGGTCCACCCACCAGTTCGGAATGGCGGTGGTTAACGGGATTATTTTCGTATTCGCTATGTTCTTTGTGGTTAACCGGATTTCATCAAGACTTTTCGATGTTCTAGAGTCGTGGGGTCAGTCCAACAAAATGGTACTCTACGCACTTGCAATAGGAGTTCTCGTCTCCTATGTTGGGTCCTTTCTTGGAATCTCTCCAATCCTAGGCGCGTACTTCGCGGGATTTGCTTTGAGCGAAACAGTGTACAGTGAAAAAATAAAAAAAGAGCTTGGCTTTTTCAAGAACTTTTTCATACTCTTCTTCTTCGTAAGCTTTGGAGCGAGCGTAATCATACCTTCAATCCTGACCAAAATGCTCATACTTGGCTTGATCCTGTTCTTCGGTTACGTAATCCTCAAACTGTTGGTCTACGGTTTTTTCGGAGTTGCGCTAGGCCTGAACGTTCTAAGCTCCCTTAGCGTTGCCTCTATAACAATGACACTGGGAGAATTTGGAATCATAATAGCGTCTAGCGCGGCAGCGCTGAACGTGGGCGGAGTGCCCTTATTTTCAAGCTCCTCCAACTTGATACTGGTTGCATTTGTTCTGATAGTCCTCACCACCATAGTATCGCCGATAATTTTTGAAAAAGTGGATGTGATAAGCAACTGGATAATAGATGTCTACCCTGAAAATGTAAGAGAGCATGTGAAGAGTTTGGGATACAAGGCAACAAGTTTTGAAAAAGCCATTTCCAGCACCTTCCTTCATAATGAGTGGGTAGACAGTCTGGAAAAACTCGTTCTGAACCTGGCACTTGCCTTTTCAATAGTATACCTAAGCTTCATAGTAAACATACAGGCAATACTCACAGGTTTGTCCCTTCCAGTTCAACTTTCAGTGGCCGCACTGCTTTTAATCCTTATAATCTGGCCGTTGTACCGCGTGGTGGAAGAGTTTAAATTTTTGGTTTACAAGGTTTCATTTTCAACCACCAGCAGGATGTTCCCATTTGTCGATGAAAACTCGCTCATGATCGAGCGTCAGGTAAGCGACATGTTCACCTCCTTTTTCATAAGCGCGGTAGGATTTGCATCTTTCGTGCTTCTATACCTTGATTTCGGTTGGAACATCTTCGCTCTTCTTATACCCGCTGTTTTTACCATGCTTTCCTTCATGTACTTTGGCAAAAGCGTTTCAAGCATTTTTGACTATTATGGAAAATACCAGTCTGTTTCCTTCGGAGAGTCAAGAAACAAGAAGATTCTAAGCGTTTCAACCGAGTTTGACCGCGACGAGGAAATGCTTAAAAAACTCAATCTTACGAGAATAGAGGCAAGGGAAAAAATACAAGATGCTCTTAGAAGGGGCGACGCGAGCAAGGCAAGGCTTTTGGTATTGCAATTGAGAGATAATGAGAAGGCTCTCATGAGCGAGTTCATGACAAAAACCAGGCAAAGCTGAACGCATTATTTCATCTGGTTCTTTTAATTCATTTTAAATCATGCGCCGCCTGCTTTGCGATTCACAAAATTTTTTAAGTTTACCCATAAATAATACACATGCAAACTCAAGAGTTCAAAAAACTGGATTTAAACGGAACTTTCAAAATTCTAAACTCCAATCCAAGTGGCCTGACAAATCAGGACGCGGTTGCAAGAGTGGAAAAGCACGGGTACAACGAGATAATAGAAAAAAAGAAAAGCCGCTTGCTCAAGTTCGCCGCTTACTTCTGGGGTCCAATCCCATGGATGATTGAGACGGCCGCGGTTCTTTCAATTCTCTTGCAGCACTGGGACGACCTTGCAATCATTTTATCGCTTCTTATAATAAATGGAGTGATAGGATTCTGGCAGGAGGACAAGGCGGACACGGCGGTTGAAATGCTGAAGAAAAAACTTGCGCTAACCGCAAGAGTCTTCAGAAACGGAAGTTGGATTGTATTACCGTCAAGAGAACTGGTGCCAGGAGATGTGGTGAGAATAAGACTTGGAGACATAATACCCGCTGACATAAAACTCATCAACGGAGACTACGCTCTCATTGACGAGTCAGCGCTTACAGGAGAGTCCCTGCCAGTGGAAAAACACGTTTCAGACATTGGCTATTCAGGTTCCATAGTAAAACAAGGAGAGATGGACGCGGTTGTGGTAACAACCGGAGGGGACACCTTCTTCGGAAAAACGACAAAATTGGTTCAAGAAGCCAAGACAAGAAGCCATTTCCAGAAGGCGGTGATAAAAATAGGGGATTTTCTAATAATACTTGCGGTGGTTACAGTTTCCATCGTTTTTATCGTTTCTATTTTAAGAGGTCAGAGCCTGCTTGAAACGCTCCAGTTCTCCCTGATACTAGTCGTGGCTTCGATTCCCGTAGCCATGCCGGCAGTGCTCTCGGTCACAATGGCGGTTGGAGCCCTGACACTCGCAAAGAAAGAAGCCATAGTCACGAAACTAGAGTCCATAGAAGAAATGGCCGGTGTGGACATATTATGCGCAGACAAGACTGGAACCATAACCAAAAATCAGATAACAGTCGCCGAGATAAAAACCTTCAGCAACTTCTCGGAAAACGACGCTCTCTCGTTCGCGGTTCTATCATCGCGAAAAGAAGATCAAGACCCAATCGAAACAGCCATATTTCAAAAAGCCTCTGAAAACAAGATTGATGTCAGCAACTACGAAGTAATATCCTACAAACCCTTCGACCCCACGTCAAAAAGAACGGAAGCAACAGTGTCGGACAAAAACAGAAAACTGTTCCTAACAAAAGGAGCCCCGCAGATTGTCTTGTCTCTTGTAAAAAACAAAAGCGTTTCAGCCGAAGTGGAGAACACAGTGGAAGTATTCGCCTCAAAAGGCTACCGCTCTCTCGCGGTTGCCGAAGGCGAGGCTGGAAAAGAATTGAAACTCGTCGCTTTAATAGCGCTGTACGACCCTCCGAGAGAAGACTCGAAAGAAACGATTTCAATGGCAAGAGAAATGGGAGTGAACGTGAAAATGATAACAGGCGACCACGTAGCTATAGCAAGAGAAATCTGCAAGGAAGTGGGAATAGGAGACAAGGTGATTCAAGCGGCCTCCCTTCAAAACATATCAAACCAGGAAAGCGAGATAGAAGAAGCAGACGCTTTTTCAGAGTTATTCCCAGAGCACAAGTACCAAATAGTCGAGACTCTTCAGAACAAGGGCCACATAGTGGGAATGACCGGAGATGGGGTGAATGACGCTCCAGCCCTTAAAAAAGCTGATGCGGGAATAGCGGTTTCAGGAGCCACGGACGCCGCTCGTTCCGCTGCTGACATTGTCCTCACAAGCTCCGGCCTTTCAGTGATAATAGACGCGATAAAACAAAGCAGAATGATATTCAAAAGAATGAACAGCTACGCCATCTACAGAATAGCGGAGACGATAAGGGTTTTGATTTTTCTCGCTTTTTCCATAATAATCTTCAACATCTACCCAATAACAGCGGTGATGCTGGTGGTCCTCGCCCTGCTCAACGACATTCCAATAATGATGATAGCGTACGATAATGCCAGGGCTAAGGGAAAGCCGGCAAGCTGGAAGATGCGCCGCGTTCTAATCCTGTCCTCAATCCTCGGCCTTATAGGAGTTATCTCCAGCTTTCTGTTGCTGGTTGTGGGAATAGAAGTTTTCCACCTAGACTTTTCTGTTTTGCAGTCTTTCATTTTTCTAAAACTCGCGGTGGCGGGCCACTTAACGATATACCTGACGAGAACAGAAGACAAGC
>CAYMAH010000011.1:0-1920 GCA_964388435.1 Microcaldota archaeon
GCCCAAGGGTATAAGTTTTTCATAGAATAATTCTGCTTTGAAAAAAAAAATACCCTCCAAATATTCTTTAAGCTAACCGCCCTCTTAAAACCGTTTTTTTCAAACACTTTTCAAAAAACTTGTGATCCAACTCAAAAAGCCGCTTGCCAAAACCAGAATCCAGTCAAGCAAACCACTGCCAGAACCAAAAACCAGGTAAAGAAGCATGAAACTAGCGTTTTAAAAAAAAAACGAGGTGTAAAAACCCCTATGTTGTTGGGGAAAAAAGGCTTAATTGATTTTTAAGTGGAACCTATATATTTTAAAAATAAGTAGCGCTTTAATTTAGGTTAATTCAAAAAATATGTTTTTGAAAATTAAAAAGAGGGGTGTTTTTTTCTTAAAAATGTTTAAAGAGTCGGAAACAGCGGAGTTGAAAAAGTCAACCTCTGAACTTAAAGAGGCGATGATTTCAATAGTTGCTATTCTCAATAAACACGGGCAAGGAGTTTTACACTTCGGAATAAAAAACGATGGTAGCGTGGTTGGGCAGGAAGTAAGTGAAAAAACGTTAAGAAGCATTTCCAAGACGATCGCTGACAGCATCGAACCTAAAATTTACCCTCAAATAAATCCTATTACAATTGACGGTAAAAAATGCATCGAAGTGAAATTTAAGGGAAAAGAAACCCTTTATTTTGCTTACGGTAGGGCGTACGTGAGAGTGAGTGATGAAAACAGGCTGCTGTCGTCAAGAGAAATAGAATCGATGGTCATTCAAAAAAACAAAGACAAGCTTAAATGGGAGTCTGAAATTTCAGACTACCCCTTTAATAAAGTTAATGAGCGTTTACTAAAAGAGTATGTAAAAAAATCTAATTCTGCTGGAAGAATAACGTTTAAATTTGACAACGCGAAAAATGTTTTAAAAAAACTACAACTGCTAAAAGATGGCAACCTGTTAAAAGCAGTGGAGATCTTGTTTTGTGATGAAAACCAACTTGAAGTTCAAGCAGCTGTTTTTGCGGGTGTTGACAAGATAACTTTTCTTGACATTCAACAGTTCAAAGGAAACATTTTTGCTCTTCTTGAAAAATCAGAAGAGTACATCAAAGAGCATATCAACTGGAGGGTTGAAATCCCAGGTCTTGAAAGAAAGGAGATACCTGAAGTGCCGTTAAGAGCGGTTAGAGAAGCCCTGGTTAACTCTCTTTGTCATCGTGACTACTACGCTCCTGAAAGCAATAAAATCGCAATTTTTAAAAATAGGATAGAAGTATGGAATCCGGGCGCGTTTCCAGAAGGCTTAAGCCCTAAGGATTTTATTAAAGGAGAAGGACAGTCAGTTTTAAGAAACCCGCTTATCGCAGATGTTCTTTACAATTCCAAAGACATTGAAAAATGGGGTTCAGGATTAAAAGGCATTTACGACGAGTGCAGGGCGAACAAAGTTAAGGTCGGGTTCAAAAAACTTAAAACCGGTTTTATGGTTGTGTTTTGGAGAAATGAAAACCTTACAAGTGAGATAACCCCCAAACTATCCCCAAAGACGAGCAGATCTTAAATCTCATCAAAAAGAATTCAAAAATAACAAAACAAGAGCTTGCAAAAAAGTTAGGAGTAAGCATTCCTGGAGTTAAGTATCACATCAAAAAATTAAAAAGTAGGAAATTGCTATCATGGAAAGGAGATAGCAGAACAGGATCATGGGAAGTAAGGAAGTGAAAAAAAATTTCACAACTTTTTTTTTAAAATCCCAGTCAACCGCGTATAACACTTTTCAAAAAACTTGTAATCCAACCCCAAAAACCGCTGGCAAAACCCAAAATCCAGTCAAGCAAACCATTGCTTGAAGTTAAACCCAAAACAGGTGCCTGAAATTGAAGAAGCTTGAATGCTTAAACTAAGATTCTGGTTAGAACCAAGCCCTAAAGCTTCAAC
>CAYMAH010000012.1:0-11002 GCA_964388435.1 Microcaldota archaeon
GGTTGACAGGGTTTGCCACTGCCTTCAAATCGCCTCTTATTTTAGGCGCTGTAGCCGTTCTGGCAGTTCTTATAGCCGTTCTGGCTTACGTTACTTTAAAGCCGGATGATGAAGGCAATGAAGAGGAAAACAAAAGCCTTAAAAACATCGTGGAAGAAGTTGAAAAAACGGATTCCAAACCTAAAACAAGAAAGTCAAAAAAATAGAAAAAGGTTTTTTAGTTTTTTGAGCATTCAACTATATCGTGAAAATAGCGGTTATAGGAACTCCTGAAAGCGGCAAGAGCACTCTCGTTTTCTCGCTTGAATTTTTCTTCAGAAAAAAAGGCTTTAAAACAGGAAGCGTTAATTTTGATTTAAACGCAAAAAAACTTAAATTCAAGCCTTTTTTAGACATTAGAAAAATTGAAAAAAACCAAGAGAAGCTTCTTTCCAATTTTCAGACTATAAAAAAATATCTTGATAGAGAGTGCAGCGGTCTTGATTTTGTTTTCATTGACCTTGGAGTTCCTCTTGACACTCTTTTAACAACAGATCTTCCGGAAATTGCAGATGCTTTTTTGTTCGTTTTCGCTGATTTCAGCAATTTGAACGTTTTAAACTCGCTTCATGCTTTTCTAGGCAAGGCTTTTGGAGACAAACCCGTGTTGATTTTGAAAAATAAGAGCGATTTGAAGAAAAGAAAGACGTTAATGTCGAGCTTTTCAAGCGAAAAGCCTTTCATAGAGGTTTGCGGAGTTGACAGGAGGGGTTTCGAGGAGATTTATTCATTCGTTTCGGAGTTGAGTAAAGTTTAAAACAATAAGAAGAAATCATTTTCTCGCGTTACGTTTTTTAATAGTCAGTTTAACCGGTTTGGTTTTTGAGTGAAAATACGCTAACTCTTTAAATTCAATGTAAAAAGCAGCGAAGAAAAGTAGTAAAGAGATAGCTTTTATAAGCCTTGAAAAAGACAGGTAGAAAGGACTTATAATAACGCTTAAGGCAAGCAAGATAATCGCGAGTATTATTATTTTTTCAAACCTTCTGAAATTCTCATACTTAGAGTACATAAAGTAGTATACAATCACGTAAATTATCAGGAAGAAAGACAATAAAACAGCTAAGATGGTTACTATGATGTCCAAATCCATTTTTTGATTACCTAATTTAATTATTGAAAGACAACAGGTTTTTTAATTTTTTGATTGTTAAAGGTTAAATGAAACTTAAAGCAACAGGATTGTATGGAAAGAATAAAAGAAGGCTTGGAGTGCAGGCAATTATTTACAAACAAGTTTCAAAAGGAACTCGATTTTTAATTTTGAAAAGAGTGATGTATTGGAGGGGTTGGGAGTTTGTCAAAGGAGGTGTTGAAAAAGGAGAGACGCTAAAAAAAGCCGTTTTAAGAGAGATTAGAGAAGAAACCAACATCAATTCTAATTGCGTTTTAAGCTGCTTGAATACCGGAGTTGAATTTAAGTTTGACTATTCTGTTAAAATGCAAAGGGAAAGGGGAGTTGCCGGAGGTTTATACAAAACTTTTATTGTTAGAGTTAAAAGTAAATGCAGGGTTAAGATTGATCAGATTGAAAAAGAGCATGATGGTTTTGCATGGGTTTCTAAAAAAGAAGTTTTGAGAATGGTTAAAAGGAAAAACTTAAGGGACTGTTTTGAAAAAATTTACAAAAAAAAATAATCGAATTCTGATTCAATATTGAGCGTCAGAGTTTGGTTAAGGGTGTGATGGAGTTTAAGGGGGGTGAGTAATTTTACGGCCGTTAGTGATTTGAATTCTTTGATTGGGCAGGGTTTGATTGAAAGGAAGGGTAGGACGAATAGTACTATTTATGTTGTTTAACTTATGAAGTTATCGTGCAAAACTCGTGAAGTTGGTAGTGCCAACTCATGAAAACACGTGAAAACTCGTGAAGGTGTACCTCTGAGATTCTAGCAAAAAGGCGGTATTATATATACTTTAATATTATATGAATGAATAAGCGGAGAATACTTATTCATTTCATTAATTTATGTTAATTATTTTCAATTTTATATTATTGACTGTTTGTTGAATTTGTGTTAAGCTGATTGACTTGTTGGTTGTGTTAGGCGGGTTGTTTGAGTTTTTTTTGGTTTTGATTGGTTTGTTGTTTTTTATTGTATTGGTGCTTGTGCGGGTATTTGGCGGTTTGATTTTAAGCATATGTTATATCAGCATGGCGAGTGTTTTAATTTCTTATTGCTTCTAAGCATTTGTTAAATTTAGGCGTTTTGCAATTGTTGTATTACCTGCTCCATTGATAGAGTTTTCTGTTCTCCTGTGTTCATGTTTCTCAGCGTGACCTTGTTTTGCTTTATTTCTTGCTCTCCTATTATTATAACGTAGGGAATGGATTGCTTTGAAGCGTACTCAAGGTTTTTTGAAAGTCCTTTTTCATTATAGTCTATAATGGTCGAAATGCGGTTTTCTCTTAGTGTTTGAGCTATGATTATAGCCTTGTTCAGGGCTTTGATGGATATCACTAGCGTTTGAATGAAGGTTTTAGCCCGATTTTTTTTTAGTTCTTCCATTATCACATCCAAGCCCAGGGTTATTCCTGTTGCGGGTATTTGTCTTCCTCCGAAATTTTTAATCAGGTTTTCATACCTTCCTCCCGCTCCTATGCTTGAAGTTATCTTGCTTTCGGCGAAGAATAGCTCGAAAACGCTTCCGGTGTAATAGTCAAGGCCTCTTGCTAGTGACGGCGTGAATTCTATGTTTTCTATTTTAAAATCCCTGCAATACTCCAACAATTGTTTTACTTCTTCAACGCCTTTTTTTCCGTTGTCGTCTGTCAGCGTTTTTTCCAGTTGTTGGAGCGCTTCCTCTCCTTTTAGCTGGATGTATTTTTTTATTTTTTCAATGCTTGCTTGTTGAATTCCTCTTTCTTTTAGTTCCTGCTTCACTCCTTCAACTCCTATTTTTTTTAGTTTGTCTATTGTTATCATTGCCTTCTTGTCTTTTATTTCACAGTAGTCAAGCAGGCTTTCAAGAATTTTTCTGTTTCCTAGTTCTATTTTGAATTTTATTTCAAGTTTTTTCAGTATGCTGGTTGCCAGAGCTAACAGTTCAGCCTCTGCAGCTTGGCTTTCTATTCCCACTATGTCAGCGTCGCACTGAGTGAATTCTCTTAGTCTTCCAAGTTTAACCGGCCCGTCCCTCCATACCGTTCCAATCTCATATCTTTTGAATGGCAGGGTCATTTTAGGGTTTGAGGCCATTATTCTTCCAAGTGGAACGGTTAGATCGTATCTTAATCCAAGTTTTCTTCCTCCCTTGTCTTCAAAGAAGTAAATTTCCTTGAAAACGTCGGTTTCCTCGCTGTTTGCGAATTTTCCGGCTAGAACTTCATGGTTTTGTATTGAAGAGGTTCGCATTGGAAGAAAGCCATAGTTTTGTAGTTCGGTTTCTATTGTTTTCAGCATTTTTTTTATTATTATTTCCTCTTCCGGCGGGTAGTCCCTGAAGCCCTTGGGAGGTTGCAATAGTTCATCGTTCATTTTATATCACGTATAGTGGTGGCCGGGATTTGAACCCGGGCTGCAGGCTCCACAGGCCTGGGTGCTACCGACTACACCACCACCACAATGGAAAGAATTTAGGTGGTTTAATTTTTTAATCCTTGCTATTTAACCAAACTGTTTTTTCAAGGGTTTTTTTTTTCTGAGCAAGATTTAAATTTGTTTTCGCTTTAAAACTTTTTTTAATGATTAAAGTTGTGATGCTTGATTTCGGCGGGGTTTACTTCAATGACGGTTATCATGTTTTCATGAAAAAGCTTGCGAGAGAATATTCGATTCCTAGAGAAAAAGTTTTGAAAGTGGTTTTGGACGATTTTGTTTACGGCACGGGTTTTGTTGTTGGGGGGGCCAGCGAGGAGGAGGCTTTGGCGGGAGCTTTCAAGAAGCTGGGGGTAAAAGAAGATTGGAAAAAATGGCACGTGAAAATATTGAATTGGTACACTCCAAGAAAAAAGCTTATTGGTTTTGTTAAAACTTTGAGAAAAGACTTTAAGATTTGCATGCTGAGCGACCAGACTGATTATATAATGGAGTTGGAAGAAAAGTATCGTTTTTTCAAGGATTTTGATCTTTCGATAATAAGCACGCAGGTTGGAGTTGCAAAACCAGGAAGGAAGATTTTTGGCATTGCTTTAAATCTTTTGAAGATTAGGCCTGAAGAAGCCGTTTTTGTCGATGACAATAGGGTTAATGTTGAAGCTGCGGCAAGGCTTGGAATTCACGCTTTTCATGTTAAAGATTTCGAAAATGGAAAATTCAAAGCGATGAAGGCGCTTTTAAATCGTAGGGTGTGAATAAGATTTCAGGTGGGTTGGGATTTTTGAAGAAGGGAGATTATTTTAAGAGCGGCTTTCGACCCTTCTCCAGCCGCGATTATTGACTGTTTTTGCTCAATGTTTGTGACGTCTCCGGCTGCGAAGACTCCTTCAATGCTTGTCAGGTTCTCGTTGTTTATTATTATTTCATTCCACTTGTTTTTTTCTGCTTCAGCGAATCCGCTGCTTGGATTTGACCCCACTTCCACAAAAACGCCGTCAACGCTTATGATTTTTTCCCGGCCGCCTACTTTGATTTTAACTCCCGTTACTCTTTTGTCTCCTGTTATTTCAAGAGTTTCAGCGTTGTTTATTATTTCAACGTTTTTGCATTCTTTCACTCTTTGCTTGAGTATCTCGTCTCCTTTAAAGTCAGGGTTTTTGTTTATCGCGTAGACTTTAACTGCTATTTTTGACAGTTGAAGTATCGCGTCTAAAGCTGAATTACCCCCTCCTATTACGGTGGTGGTTTTGTTTCTGTAAAGTGGGGCGTCGCACGTCGCGCAGTAGGTAACTCCTTTTTTTGCCAGTTCTTTTTCTCCTTTGATTCCAAGTATTCGCGGAAGCTTTCCACTTGCTATCAAAACTGTTTTTGATTGAAAACTTTCACCTTCAGTTGTAGTTACTGTGAAAACTCCGTTCTTTTTTATTTTAGCCACTTCCATCCCCTCTTTTATTTCAACTTCGGGGTATTTTTCGACTTGTTTTCTGCACTTTTCTATAAAATCCATTCCAGTTATTGATTCAAAACCAAGGTAATTCTCGATTTCAGAGCTGAGAGCGGTTTGCCCGCCAACATCCATCGTTAGAATGAGTGTTTTGAGTTTCTGCCTTGCAAGGTATATTGCAGCCGAGAGCCCTGCAGGCCCGCCTCCTATTATTATCGTGTCGTAAATCATTTCAAATCACTCGGGTTGTTTGATACAACCCCGTTTATTTTTTGTTTTGAAAACTTTTTAAACTCTTCTTTTTCATCGACAGTCCAAATGTATACTTCCAAATTTTTTTCCTTTGCTTTTCTTATCATGAAACTCGGGGCTAGCTTGTGGAAAAAGCACACGGCGTTGCACTTCAGTTTTAACGCTTCGTCAACGGCTTTGAAAGGCACTACGGTTATCAAGCCTGTTTTAATGTTTTTGTCAAGCTTTCTCACTCTTTTCAAGGCGTTTTCAAGAAAAGATATTATCATGACATTCTTTGCCTTGCTTTTTTTGACTTCTTTCAAAACCCTTTCTTCAATACCCTCCTCCTTGATTTCAACCATTACGAATTTTTTATTCAACACTTTAAGCGCTTCGCTTAAAAGCGGGATGAATTTAATCTCGCTGTAATCACTGCTTTTTATCCTGCTTGGATCTCCAAAAACTCTGCTTAGGGTTGCGTCGTGGCTTACCACAATCTTTCCATCTTTAGTTTCTCGAACGTCAAGCTCCGCGCCGTCGAACTTCAGGCTTTCCTTAAACGCGGGGATAGTGTTTTCCTTTTCAGTGTGGTGCACTCCCCTGTGAGCTATTATTTTCATTGTGTGAGATTTGAAAGCATTGCTTTTAACTTTTTCGTTTTTAAGGGTTTTTATGTATAGAAACATTGCCATGGAAGCGTGAGAAGACGAGGCAGTTGACTTAAGCAAACGCTAGTATGCTTCCAACCAGTATCACGCCTATAATGATTACCAGTATTATTGGAATGACAAACGCGGCTAGAACCGCTCTTCCCGTAGAGAAAGCGTGAACGTCTTTGACTATAAGGTAAAGCAGGTAAAGAGAGTACAAGCCCAAAACCAAGACAAGCAAAGTTCCAAGAATTGGTATGAAAAATAAAATTGCTATCGCCAGCAAGGGAGCGACGTACAAAGAAGTAAGGTAGTACTGCTGCGCGAATGACCCCTTGCCTCCAAGTATTCTTGCTATCACCCATATTATTCCAACGTTTATGAAAGTTTCAATCACTTCAAGCAGTATAAGCCCAACGATAATCACAGCGATTATCAACGCAATGCTCCCTCCCACAAGCCATGTCGGAAGAAAAGCTTTAAACAACGCTCCAAAAAAAGCGAGTCCTATCGAAAATAAAACAGCCACTATAGCAGAGCCTATAACAATATTTTTCACTCCCTCCGTTATTGATGAGTTTGGTTTTTCTTTTTGAATTGTCTCAACAGGTTTTAGGAAAATGTTCTTCCACGCTCCAAAGTTAACCATGCATAAATCACCTTATTATACTTAGCTTATTTAACAACGTTTTTAAACTTTCTGTTTAAGCTTTATTTTCTTTGGTTGAGTTGATTTTTGTAAAGTCTTTTTGAGTTTGTAAAAGACCTGCCAGGATAGGCGAAATGTTTAAATATGTTTTTTGCAGTAATTTAACTCACGTGATGACGAGGGTTGGTTGGGTTTTAAATTCTATTTAAAGTTAACCTTCTCTTTTGTTGGATTTTTTTGCTTTAGAGAAACTCGTTTAACGGGTTTTTTCTATTATGGGAACTTGATGAAACAATCCTCTTAACAGGGGAATTGAGTTGGGTTCGACTTAGGAGGAGCATTCAAGAAATTTTTTTCAAAAAATGGTAAAGAAATTTTCGAGTTTTTTTAAGTTTTTCAATCTATGATACCAGTTGATCCTGCTGGAGGGCACTGCTATCGGATTGCGATTAAGCCATGCAAGTTTTAAGATTATAGCATATAATCTTGGCGTACGGCTCAGTAACACGTAGTCAACCTACCCTGAAGATTAGAGCAACCTCGGGAAACTGAGGTGAATTCTTTATATCTCTCCGATTCTGGAATTTGAGTGGAGGGTTAAAAGGGGAAGCGAATTGCAGTTTTTTCCGCTTCAGGATGGGACTGCGGTTGATTAGGCTGTAGGCGAGGTAACGGCTCACCTAACCTATAATCAATAAAGGCTATGTAAGTAGGAGCCTTGAGACGGGCACTGAGACAAGGGTCCGAGCCCTACGGGGTGCAGCAGGCGCGAAACTTCCGCAATGCGCGAAAGCGTGACGGGGGTAATCCGAGTGATTCTCGTGAGAGAATCTTTTGGCTAGCGTGAATAACTAGCAGAATAAGTGGTGGGTAAATCCTGTGCCAGCCGCCGCGGTAATACAGGTAGCACGAGTGGTGTCCACGAATATTGAGTCTAAAGCGTGTGTAGCCGGTTTTGAATAGTTTCCTGTGAAATCTTTGTTTTTAATGCAGAGGCGTGCGGGAAATACTTTCAAACTAGAGAGTGGGGGAGGTGTGGGGTACGTAAGGGGGAACGGTTAAATGTTTTAATCCTTTACGGACCACCAGTGGCGAAGGCGCCACACCAAAACACGTCTGACGGTGAGACACGAAGGCTAGGGGAGCAAACCGGATTAGATACCCGGGTAGTCCTAGCAGTAAATGATGCAGATTTGGCGTTGCACTTGCTTTGAGCGGGTGCAGTGTCGTAGGGAAGCTGTTTAATCTGCCACTTGGGGAGTACGATTGCAAGATTGAAACTTAAAGGAATTGGCGGGAGAGCACCACAAGGGGTGGATGCTGCGGTTCAATTGGAGTCAACGCCGGGAAACTTACCAGGAAAGACAGCAGAATGAAGTTCAAGCTGAAGACTTTAGCTGACAAGCTGAGAAGTGCTGCATGGCCAGCGTCAGCTCGTGCCGTGAGGTGTCAGGTTAAGTCCTGCAACGAGCGAGATCCTTGTCTACAGTTGCAATCTTTATCGCGAGATGAAGAGCACTCTGTGGAGACTGCCCGCGTTAAGTGGGAGGAAGGAAAGGGCGACGCTAGGTCAGTATGGCCTGAATTTCCTGGGCCACACGTGGCATACAATGGTCAAGACAACGAGTTCCGACGCCGAAAGGTGAAGGTAATCTCTAAAACTTGGCCCAAGTTCGAATTGAGGGCTGAAACTCGTCCTCATGAAGCTGGAATCCCTAGTAATCGCGTGTCATCAATCTCAACCGCAACTCAGCGAAAAATTAATATACTAACAGTTAATAAACGGCAATTTAACTAAGACAGAAGAGCTTATTCTGTCTCAGGAATTTGATAAATTAGTTTATAATTCGCCTTTAGACAAATCATTGTTTTCGTAAATGGGTTGTTGTTGGAAGTGAATTCGCGCGGTGAATATGTCCCTGCTCTTTGCACACACCGAAATTTAAACGTGCCAAGCAGTTTACGAAGCTAGCTGGTGAAAATCCAGCCTTTAGTAGCCAAAAACGCAGGCGTTACCGTAAGGAAAGCGCTGAAGGGCGTGAGGCAAAGTCCAGCCTGTATATCGCAAGATATTAAAGAGAAGTGAACGACGCCTAAAACGGGTCGGTGGTAGGCGGAAGTTCAAACGTCAAACTTCTCAACATGGATGGATGAAAAAGTTTTGTAAATGACCTTGGGAGATCCTATTTAATCTCTTAATCTTTCACGCTGGAAACGCCGGCAGTGAGGGGTGCCAAGATTTATAATAGGAAGTCAGCTTACTTCATAGTATTCAACCTTTTAAAGTTGAAGAAGGGGGTAAACCTTGATGCTTGATAAAAACTACGTGCTTGATCTTGTTGATGGAGAAGGCTCTTTTAATGTAAGGGTTAATAACCCTTGGAAGAAGAGCTAGAGTTGAATTAAGATTCAGCTTAAAACTTCGACATCAAGATAAGAAGATTCTGAACGAGCTTCAAAAATTTTTTGAATGTGGCAACGTCTACATACAAAAAGACAAGAGAAAAAAATCATTCTCTTTGTTATGGGTTTGAAGTTCAAAAGAGGAAGGAGGTTATTGAAAGGATAATTCCCTTCTTCAGCAAGAATCCTTCGAAGATTCCAAGCAGAAAAAGAGATTTTGAACTCTTTAAACAGATAGTGGGTTTATTGAAAAATAATCCTGACCTGAAAAAGATTGAAAATCTCAAAAATCAAACGCATTGGGGGCTCGCCGTATACAGGAAAACTGTCCGTGCGGTGGGAACGCAAAGTAGCTTTTAAGCGAAATGCAATGCCCGTCAAGCCACCCAAATAAAGTTTTAGCGAGGCTTTTTTGATGAAAAAGAGTCGAACTATTACTCTGTGAGGAGGGTTAAGTCGTAACAAGGTAACCGTAGGGGAACCTGCGGTTAGATCACCTCAAAAAAAAAAATTGAAATTTTTTCTTTACCAATTGAAAAAAAAAAATTCTAAAGTGCTCCTCCTTTTTGTGGGCTCGTAGCGCAGCTGGTAGCGCGCTTGCTTTGCAAGCAAGAGGCCGCGGGTTCAAAAATTTATTTTTTTGAGAATCCCGCCGAGTCCACTTTTTATTGTGGGGTTTGCAAGTAAACCTTTTTTTTAAAAGGAAATTCTTGTTTAAACCGACTAGGTTGATTGTTTTTGGAATGAGACCGTTTTGTAAATAAAAATTAGAAAAATGTATAAGCCGTTCAGAGGATGGTTAGGCTTGTGTTGCGATGAAGGGCGTGGCAAGCTGCGAAAAGTCTCGGGTAGGAGCATGCATCCGCTAAACCGAGAATTCCCGAATTGTTTCGAAAGAAACGCACACCCGCTGAATTGAAATATCTTAGTAAGCGGAGGAAGAGAAGCCAATAGGGATTCTGCGAGTAATGCGAGTGAAAGCAGAAGAGGATAAACCGAATATCTCCTGGCGACAGGGGAGAAGATGTGGGGTTTTGGAAGAGGCGTTAAGCTTGAATTTTTGAAAGGGCGAAGTGGGCTGGAAAGCCCTGCTTTAAAAAGTGATAGCCTTGTAGTTTTTTCAAGAGTTGAAGTGCCTTTCTCCTGAGTAGCGCTCTTTTATTTAGAGTGTGAAGACGCGAGTTATTAACTTGCAATCCTAAAATATTAGCACAAGACCGATAGCGTAGTTAGTACCGTGAGGGAAGACTGAAAAGCAACGCGAGAAGCGTAGTTAAAAAAGTACCTGAAACTGGACGGCGACATTGAGATGCGGCGTGAAAGGAATGACGAAAGGACCGGCGTCGCATCATACTTCTCGAAGCAAGAGCCAAGGAGTTTAAGAGAGTGGCGAGTCAATGCGAAGCGAAAGCGAGAAACACGCAAGCCAGCAATGGCCCAGGTGTTGAAGTTGTAATTAGCTCCAAGCCACTATTTTAAGACCTGAAGCCGAAGCGAGCTATGCGCGGGCAAGGTGAAGCCAGTCGTAAGATTGGTGGAGGCCTGCAACCGTTTCTGGTCTATCCGATCGGGTGACCCGCGTTTAGGGGTGAAAGTCCATTCGAGCTTGGTATTAGCAGGTTCCCTCCGAAGTGTCTGTCAGGACAGCCTGGCTGGAGGCGAGTGTTAGGTAGAGCAACCGATTAAGGAGAATGGGGGGTAAAACCCTCACTTTTTTATCGAACTCCGAAGCTAGCACTGCCGTAGAAGGCTGGAGTCGGGGGTGCGGGGTAAGCTCGTACTCCTGTAGGGGAACAACCCAAACTGTGGTTAAGGTCCCAAAGACGAGACTGAGTGTAAATTTAAGATGTTAGGTTTCTTAGACAGTGGAGAGGTAGGCTCAGAAGCAGCCATCCTTTAAACAACGCGTAACAGCGGATCCATCAAGAAACCTTGCGTCGCAAACTGTCGGGACTAAGTCTCGCACCGATACCACGGAATTCTTTCAGTTAGAAAGGGTTGGTAGGAGGGCGTGCTGTTAGATGAGAAGCTTGTTCGTGAGGAC
>CAYMAH010000013.1:0-3793 GCA_964388435.1 Microcaldota archaeon
GTTGAAGACGTGAAACTGAGGGTAAGCGAGGACAAGAGATTCTACACTCAAGCCATAAGAGGAAAGAACGCTGTAAACGTTCCCATGATCACATCAAGGATTTGCGGAACCTGCAGTTTCGCCCACCTCTTGTGCGCGATAAACGCGGTTGAAAACGCTTTTGATGTCCAGCCATCTGAACAAACTCTGACCTTGAGAAAGCTTTCCTACTACGGTTCGGTTATAAGAGACCATTCCATGCACCTGTACATGTTCTGCCTCCCAGACCTCTTCGAAAAAGACTCAATACTAAGCTTCGACAGCACCGAAGAGCACTGGGTGAAGGAGTGTTTCAAGGTTAAGGGGACGGGAAACAAGCTGGCAACGCTCATGGCAGGAAGAGCGGTCCACCCGACCAATTTATTGGTAGGGGGAGTGCAGAGCCTTCCAAACAAAGACAGAATGAAGGAAACCGCTGAAAGCCTAAAACAAGCCAGAAACGACGTAATAAACCTGATTCAACTCTTCTATTCAAGACAATCATCCTTCCTTCAGGACACGCGCTACGTCTGCTCTCAGGGAAGCGATTACGGTTATTCCGGAGATTCGATAATAGACTCTGAAGGCGATACGATAGATAAGAAAGATTTCATGGATCATTTCTTCAGGGTTGTCATTCCTTATTCAGAAGCGGTTGGCTACGAGCTTGAGGGAAAGGACTATGTGGTGGGAGCTCTCGCGAGAATGAACTTGAATAAGAGCCTTCTAAACAAGAACACGCAAGAATCGGCGAAGGAGTTCATTAAAGTGTTTCCAAGCAACAACATGTTCCACAACAATCTTGCCCAGGCGATAGAAATCTTGAACGCGATAGACTCTTCCATTGAAATTCTTGAGACGGCTGACTTCAGGGAAGAGAAGACAAGCGTTGAACCCAAAAAGTCGGAGGGGATAGGAGTGGTGGAAGCGCCTAGAGGTTTGTTGTACTATCATTTGAACATTGACTCTGAAGGAAAAATATCGGACGCTAATCTCGTGATTCCATCATCGCAGAACCAGATAAGAATGCAGATGGACATTAAAAAGCTGGTGGAACAGAATATCGACAAAGAAAAGAACTTCATAGAAAACGAGATTGAAAAGCTTATCAGGGCCTACGATCCTTGCATGAGCTGCGCTACCCATTTTCTTCACGTGAACTGGAAATAGACTCTATCGCCTTTACAACGTCTCTCAAAGTCCTTTCCTCGTCCACGCCAGCGGGAACTGCTATGACCTTAAAACTCTTTATCATTCCCGCCTTCTTGAGCAGTTTCAATTGAAACGCCAGGTCGAAATCATGGGCAGCGTAAAGCCTCGGCTGCTTGAGTCTGTTCTCGTCTGTTATTATCTCAACCTTATCAGTGTCGGCAACGTCCATTATAACCGGGTTTTCAACGTCGAAATCCTCTACAGCGTCCATCTCCTTGAATATCACTCCCTTGATTTTGATTCTCCTGCTTATTCTCAAAGCCTTTGAATCCTCTTCCATCAGCGCGTTGCCGTAAACGAAAATCTTTAAATATTGCACGCTTCTCTTTTAGGCAACCAAGTTTTAAAAGTGTTTTCCAAATGTCACTTCATTTTTTCAAAAGGGCGAACCAGTGCGAAAAACGGGATGATTTCGCCGGAATGGTCATCGACATAATGAGACAGGGGGTCATTCCAAAGCAGGAGTTGACGGAAAAGGAAAAAAGAGGCTTTTCCAACGGCACGATTAAAGAGATTTGGCTGTACCCCGAAAGCCAGGAGGGCAGGCCGATTGAAGAAAGGCATAAAATAAACATCTATTTTTCAAGAAGCATGCCCAATCGCGGCAAGTTCAAGTACGGAATGCATCTGCAGAGCAACCTGATTCCCCTTCAAAAGGAGGACATTCTGGACACAAGCGATGTTATGGATAGAAGCACTGCTATTGAAAAAATCCATGACATAAGCAACGTTAAAACCGAGTACGTGCTGATTCCAGTGAAATCAATAGAAAAACTGAAGCCAGAATTAATAACAAAGGAGAAGCGCGTGCTTAAAGAGATTAAACCGCACACCTACAGCGTAAAAACTGATAAAAACCAGTACGCGCTCATCAAAATAAAAGACTCGAGTTTCAATAACCTCGTCAAATACGCCAGGGAGGGAGACTTCATAACCGGTTTTCTGGCACTGCTGAAGTATTATTCCCCCAACGCCGACATGGGGAACAGGCAAAAACTGGAAACCTTTTTCAAGGAAGGAGGGGCTTACACCGGGGAAAAATACAACAATTTCATAAAACAAAACGCGGGCGAGATGCTGAGCATCATTGAAAACAGGAGCGTTCCGGTTGAAGAAAACATTGGAAGGGTTCTTAGAGACAAGTATGGCGTTTCAACCCCTTCAAGAAAAATAATAAGCCTAAAAAACTTCAGAAGCCTGGTTGAAAACATGCCTGAAGAGAACATAAAGAAAATGAAGGAAGAAATCCTCAGAATATCTGGCGGAGTTGATTGAATTGAACTACGCAGAGCACTTGGCGATAGGAGTTGGATTCGGGTCCGTTATATTGCTTGCGTTCAACTCTCTCACGATAAACTCGTTCATCTTCGTTGCGCTGTGCTCGATACTTCCAGACATAGACCACCCTAAGAGCAAAATATCTCAACTGCTCTACTTTCTTGTTTTCGTTTTATCCTTTCTCTTCATTCAACCCATAATGCAAAAATATGCGGGCTTGTTGATTTCAGTGGTGGTAACGCTTTTGTTCTCGATGACAATCATGGCACTGTGGCTTGCGGTCAAGCCAAGGCACAGGGGTTTGACACACTCTCTTTTCTTCGCTATAATATTCATGCTTGCCGCGGTTTATTTTGAGGGTTTCATCGTGGGAGTTTCGGGTTTCGCGGCTTACGTTAGCCATCTTATTGTTGACAGAATCTAAAATGGTTACACTCCCCCCGCGCCGAAAGTGAATGTTGAGGATTGTATTCCGTTGCAGGAGATGTGGTGATTGTCTAAATGTTTGGGTTTTATTTGTGCTTTTAAATTAAACTCCATTGACATGCACAGTCCATTCCGTTGAATTGGAGTGCCACGAACCGTTCGTGCAGTTTACGTACCAGTAATTATCTCCCGCGCCAACATTGACATTTGTGAAGTTTGTTTGCGTGTTGTTTGAAACAGAAGGTAATGATTCCACGTCTACATTATTTATGTTCAAGTCGCAACCATAAGTGGAGTAAGGGCCTTCGGGGTTGAACGTGAAGTTATAGACGCTTTGCGAGCCGGTGGTTTGATTCGCGGGGTATATCAACTGAATGAAACTCTGATTGAAGTAAACAAACTGTGAAGTGTTGTATAGTGTGTTTGATCCTTTGGCGTAGGTTGTGTCTACGCCGCTGTCTGTGTACGAGCAGTTTGAGGTGAGATTATGCTGGCCGTTCGCAATGTTAGATGAAGAGGTATAATAAAACCCGCCTGTTTGAGTGTTGTTGAATACCGTGCTGTTGTACGCGTAGTAGTTGCCGCCTGAATTTCCGTCTAGGTATATTTTGCAGTAGTATCCTGAGGAAGTGCCTCCGGCGTAAGGGCCGTTCACTAAAAGGCTTAGAATAGGACTGGGCGGGTTATTCATGCTGTTATTTGAAGGAAGCAAAACACTAACAAGCATTTGCATTGCTTGGGTGAAGTAGGTGGTTGGAGTGTTGTTGTATAGTGTGTTTGATCCTTTGGCGTAGGTTGTGTCTACGCCGCTGTCTGTGTATGAGCAGTTTATGGTGTAGTTGTGTTGGTAGTTTCCTAT
>CAYMAH010000014.1:0-26061 GCA_964388435.1 Microcaldota archaeon
TGTTGCAAAAGGTTAGTCAACATGTTAGGGTTATTTCACGATTTTAATGTTTAGTTCTTTAAGTTGTTTTTCACTAACTTCAGAAGGATTGTCGTCCATCAATGATACGCCATTGTTGTTTTTAGGAAATGCTATAACATCGCGAACAGTTTTAGAACCTGTCATGAGCATTATAATTCTATCCAATCCCAAACCTATCCCGCCGTGTGGGGGAGTACCATACTTAAAAGCATTTATCATAAAACCAAACTTGAGTTTAACTTCCTCATTTGAATAACCAAGAACTTTGAAGATTTTATCCTGTAATTCAGGTTCATGAATTCTAATGCTACCGCTTGCTAACTCTACTCCATTCCAAACAAGATCGTAAGCCTGCGCTTTTACTTTCAAGGGATCTGATTCCATTATATCCAAATGCTCGTTTTTGACATGTGTGAAGGGATGACGTGCAGCGGTGATTTTGTTTTCTTCTTCTCCCCACTCGAAAAGTGGGAAGTTAACAACCCACAAAAAAGAATCGCCTTTTTGAAGTCCAAGTTTTTCACCAACCTTCAATCTTACTTGACCCAAGGAAGTCAAAGTGGTTTTTTTCGGGCCACCTATCATTAAAATCACGTCATTGTCCTTTGCATTGCATTTTTCTATAACGCCTTTCATCTCGTCATCGCTTAAGTATTCAGAAATTTTAGAATCTATCTTGTTTTTAATCACTTTTCCAACGACCAAACCCTTTGCCTTGTTTGTTTTGGCAATGCCCTCCAACTCTTCAAAATCGTTTTTTGAAAGAAGTGGAGTTTCATTTTCTTTTATTACCAGTCCCTTCACGGTTTTTTCTTTAAAGCTTTCAAAACCTGATTTACTAAAAATATCGCTTAAATCATTAAACTCCATGCCAAAGCGAAGATCGGGTTTGTCGCTACCGTATTTTTCCATTGCTTCATCATAGTCGATTCTCATAAAAGGAGTTTTAATATCTTTGTTAGTGACTTTCAACATCGCTTTCATAACTCCTTCAGCTACGTGGTGAATATCTTCATCTCCTTCGGGAAAACTCATTTCTATATCCAATTGTGTAAAGTCAGGTTGCCGGTCTGCTCTCAAATCTTCATCTCTAGCACACCTTGCAATTTGAAAATACCTGTCAAAACCGCCAACCATAAGCATTTGTTTGAAGATTTGCGGGGATTGAGGTAAAGCATAAAACTTCCCCTTATGCAACCTGCTTGGAATCAAATATTCTCGCGAACCTTCGGGACTGCTTTTAGCGAGAAGCGGAGTTTCAACTTCAATAAAACCATTTTCATCTAAGTGTTTTCTTATTGCCATCATCACTTTATGTCTGATTATGAAATTTTGCTGAAGTTTTTTTCTTCTCAAATCCAAATACCTATACTTAAGTCTGGAATCCTCTCCAGTGATACCCTCTTCATCTTTAAAATCTATTGGAAGAGTTTCACTCTTTGAAATCACTTTCATGTTTTCAACTGCAAGTTCAATATCTCCTGTTGGTATCCCTTTATTTTCAGTGCCAGATTTTCTTCTTTTAACCGTTCCACCCACTTCCAACACAAACTCTCTGCCTATATCCTTGACTTTTTCGAACAAATTTGAATCCTTTTTGAATAACAATTGAGTTTGACCATATCTATCCCTTAAATCAATGAAAGTCATAGATCCGTGATCCCTTACAGTATCTACCCAACCTTGAAGCGTTACTTTACTACCAATGTGTTTTTCATTCAATTCACCGCAGGTATGCGTTCTTTTCATTTAAATCACCAATCAAATAACTAATTTAAATTTTTTACATTAATCTTCCCATCATTTCAATTTTACTTGAATTATAACTATCTTCTTTTTAATATTAAATTATCTAATTAATAGTATTTACTTCAATATAAAGTTGTCGTTGAAAACTTGTTAAAAAACAATGAGTTTTTTTAAAAAATGCTTACAAAACGATGTAAATATTTTTTATAAGTAGATTTTTATAGAGACAATGATAATTTGAAGAGATTAAAACAGAATGTATAAAACAGCGTGGTAAGTGAAATTAAATTTAGATAAACTTCATCAACAATAGGAAAAATAAAACTTATAAAATTTAAACCCCAACTCGGTTGAATATGTTATGTCAAAAAAACAAGCGAAAAACAGACAATACCATTCAACGGGTTTGATTGCGATGCTGATGTAATCGCACACTAAGATATTATAACCTTTATATTTTTTTTAGAACAAAGATGAAGTTTCGCTGTAAGGGCTTAAAAGACATCTAAATTCTATAAGCACAATAACTGCAAAGTTCTTTGGAGGGTATTTTGCAGAGCTTTGGTTTTTATTTAGTATTATTAATCAAAAAAATAAAAAAATTCTTAAAATAACACCCAAAAAAACGTAAAAATACGACAAAAAACGTATAATTAACGAGTTTTTAATAGAAAAGCTTATAAACTCATAAAAATACGACATTTAACGAAATAATTAAAATTGAGGGGTGGTTTGTATGAGTATAAAAATTGACCAAAAAGACATTCAAATCCTCCAATCACTATGCCAAGGAGGACTCACCCCTTCACTTCAAAAAATATCCAAAATAACAGGCTTGAACAAACAATTTATCCACATAAGACTGGAAAAAATACTCAAAAACAACCTCATAACAAAGTTCGAGCCCAAACTAAACCTTTCCAAACTCGGATTGAAATACTCCATAATAAGCCTCCTGGAATTGGACTTGCACAAAGTGAAAAAAGAAGATACCATAAACATTTTCAAAAAAATATCCGGCCTTGACAGCACGGTAAGCATCACTCCGCTGATTCCAAACACCAATTACCAGCTTCTGATGCAAGAGATATTCGAAAAGCAAGCAGACTACTACAACCACCTGCTCGAGCTTTACGAAAAACACCCGGGCCTCGGAGAAGTGGTTAAGGAAAGAAAAGTGTACACCATAAACCACGAAGAAAACAACATGATCAAAGAACCAAACCCCCAAAACATCACAAATCTTCTAATGAAGAGACTAGACAAAAACCCCTACTTCACAATCTAATACGACAGTGATTAGTATGACGATGATCAGTCCAAGAAAAACAACAGGCTTAGAACGCAAAACCCCAAGAGTATATCTATCTTCGAAAGTAAGGATTGACGCCATAGAAGGGAATAATCGCATTGGAGAGTTGCTAAAATCCGGAGAAGTGTTTGAGATATTTCTGCCTCACACCATTTCACCACCACAACATCATGAGAAGATAGACGAAGCGGTGTACAAGAAATGCGTTGATGAGATAAATAATGCAAGAATCCTGTTGCTACTCGCAGATTCGTATGGAATTGATTGCGCGTGGGAGGTTGGTTACGCGAGAGGAATAGAAAAATATATAGTCGCGATAGTTGAAACACTTAATGGACTTAAGAGAATATGTGAAGATTGGATGGTAAAAGGAGCTGTTGATGCGATATTGCTAACGAAAATAGATCTGTACGAAGCAGCGTCAAAAGACGCGATGCTCAAAGGCAAAAGATTGTTTTTTGTGAAATACTGCGACATTCCCCGCGTTCTAAGCGCCATTGCAAAACGTGATTTGATTTGAACAAAAAGCTTGCAGAGTATGTTTCTCTTGCTTTCATGCCGCAGATATCATCCACATATTCTTTTGCCCTGCTATTCGCTTACACAAAGACGGGGCTCGTCTATCTCGCGTTGGCGGTTTTCTTTTCTTCAGTGATACCGCTGATTTCACTATCTTATTATTCAAAAGTTTCTAGGGGCGACGCGTATGTCATTGAGAGAAAGAACAGAAGTGGCCTCTTTGCCATAGCAATACTTTCTTATTTTACCGGCTTCATCTTTCTAAAATATGCTTCCGCGCCGTTCATATTCAGCGCTCTGATGCTGTGCTACCTCCTGAACACGATAGTAGCGGCTCTGATAACGAAATACTTTTCCAAAGTGAGTATACACGTGTGGGGCATTTCAGGCCCTTCGGTGGCTATTTTTTATTACTACGGACTTTTAGGACTCGCGTCAATGCTGTTGCTTGCCGCGATTGTGGGGATTGCGAGAATAAATCTTAACCAGCATACAAAGACCCAGGTTTTGTTATCATTTGTCTTTTCAGTGCCAATCACCTTCTTTATAATATACGTCCTGTCTCCTTTAATTATATGAGTTTTGATAACACGTATAAAGTTTTTACGCGGACCACTGGACTATTTAATAGAACACGCGATAACACAGTCGAACTCTTCTTTAATCCTCTGAAGAAATTCAGGATAGGCCTGTTTTCCTCACCAAAATTTTTTTAAGAGTGTGAGTAGCGCACAAACCCCTCTTCTCAAGAATCGAAACGTTTTCTGGAATTCCCTTTTCATTCAATTCTTTCAAGATATTGTCGGTGACGAAGTTTTCTTTCAGTTTTTTTTATCTTTCATTTAAAATCTATTGTTTTGAACTTCCCCCTACATTTTATCGCTTTCGCTTTTTCCTCGTCGTTCAAGCCGCTTTTTTTTTCAAAGCTTCTGTGAAAGCATCGCAGTCTTCAATTTTTTCGTAAAGCCTTGTTGCATTCTTTTTGGAATTTTTATATCTTCTATTTTTAAGTCCATTTTTTAACAACAGTTGCTTGGTCGTTTTTAAGATTGTGCGCATTCTGTTTTTTTAATATTATTTATTGATTTGGTCAAGCCATTCTTTATGAGTTCCTTTGCCATGCACTTCTTTGAAAAAACTCTGCTGAAGCTGCTTTGTGACAGTTCCTATTTTTCCTTTTCCGATTTTCTTGTTGTTTATTCTTGTTATGGGCATAACTTCTATGGCCGTTCCTGTGAAGAACGCTTCATCGCCGTTCAGCAATTGTTTTGGGGTGATGTTCTGCTCTTTTGTTTTAAAACCCTCTTCTCTTGCTATTGTCATAATGCTTTTTCTTGTAATTCCATCCAAAACATTTGCCGTGAGCGGGGGCGTCAGTAATTCATTGTTTTTAACAATGAAAATGTTTTCTCCGGGTCCTTCGGCCACGTTTCCTTTCATGTTTAACATTATCGCTTCATGGAATCCTTTTTCAACCGCGTCTATCTTCGCCTGGATTGAATTAACGTAGTTTCCGCATGCTTTTGCTTGGACTGGAAGTTGTTTGGAATCTATTCTTCTCCACCTGCTTATCATGCAATTGACTCCCTTCTCAAGGTTTTCGCTTCCTAGGTAAGTGCCCCAAGGCCAGGCTGCTATCATTGTGTGGGCAAGAGTTTCGGTTATTTCCATTCCCATTTTTCCAGGTTCAAGGTAGACAAGGGGTCTGATGTAGCATTCCGTGAACTTGTTTTGTTTTACCACTTCCCTAGCTCCTCTTGCAAGTGTTTGAAGTGGGAAGGTTTTGATTTTGTAATACGCCGCGCTTCTGATTAACCTTTTCATGTGGTCTTTAAGCCTGAAAATCGCGGGGCCTTTTGAAGTTGAATAGCACCTAATGCCTTCAAACACTCCCGCTCCATAGTGTATTGTTTGGTTTAAAAGGTGAATTTTGGCTTCGCTTCCTTTTATTATTTTATTGTCGATCCACATATTGTAATTCAGCGTTTTTGCATCACCTTTGTGTTTGAAGTTTTTTTTGTTATTTATTCCTTTTATTCCTTTGGGTGCTTCATGATTTTGTAAGCATTTTTTAAAAAAAACCATTGTTTTGTAAAGGTTTTTCAAAGCAAGGTTTAAATTGGTTTAAATTTATATTAGATTTGATTTTTCATGGAGCGGCAAAATAAGACATTTGACAAGCTCGCGTTGTTGGGAGGGGTGGGAGATTTCGGCGCTTTTTACGTTAAATTCTTTAAGAATGATTTTAATAAAATAGTTATAACCGGCAGGGATGAGCAGAAGGGTTTAAAAAAGGCAAGAGAGCTCGAAGTGGATTTTGAGAGGGATAATAAAAAAGCGGTTGCTGATGCTGACGTGGTTATAGTCTGTACTTCTTTATCATCAGTTCATTTGGTTATAAATGAAATAAGTCACTTTGTGGGAGAGAATTGTCTTGTGGTTGACTTTGCCTCTGTTAAGGAAGACGCGGTTAAAGCGCTTCAAAAAATTGAAAGAAACGTGGAGATTGCCAGTGTTCACCCGATGCACGGGCCTAGAGTGAAGTCGATTGAGGGGTTTCCGGTGGTTTTCATTACATTGAAAAAGTTTAAACAATCAAAAATCGATTGGCTGGAAGGAAAATTCAAGAACTCCGGGGCTAGAATAGTGGAATCTACGGCAGAGGAGCATGACAGGATGATTTCAGTAGTTCAGGGGCTTACTCACTTTTCTAATTTTGTAAACGCCGCTGTTTTAAGAGAGCTTGAAACCGATATAAAGAGAAGCCTGGAGTTTGCATCTCCAAACTATGAACTTTTCTTAAATTTGATTGCAAGGATTAACACTCAAAACCCAGAGCTTTACGCTGAAATTCAAACATCCAATAGAATGAATGGAAAAATGAGGGAAGTTTTTTTGAATGAAACCAGAAAACTGGTTGAGTCCTGCGAAAATAATGAAAGATTAAAAGAAGAGATATGCGAAAACTCCAAAATATTTAAGAATATTGAAACCTATCTTTTTGGAAGCGACAAGGCCGTAAACTCTCTTCATGAAGAGGAAAGAAAGTTGATGGGAAAGTTGAATGAAAAGCTCGGAGTGGAGAATATATTAAATAAGAAAATTCATTATGGCGTTTTAATCAAAATAAGCGAGAACGAAATAACGTTGAAGGAAAACAGCAGGGAGGTTGTTTTGAAAAAAGACAAGATAAGAATTCTTGATTCAAAAGAACTTGAAAAATTCAAAAAACAGTGTTTTAGGATGAAATTTCTAGACTATTCTTTTCTCACCCCTAAAAATGTTGATGAGAGTATGGTCTTGGATGTTTTTAAAAACCTGGGTTTTGAAGTGAAACTTATCGATAAATACGACAAGTTTAAAGACAAGAAGAGCATCACTATTAGAGCGGAGTTCTTCGATGATGAGAGTGAAAAAGACGTGGACAGCAAAATTTTAAACACAATAAAAGGAATGGGGTTTGAATTAAGATGATTTCATGTAGGTGTTTAGATGAATGAACGTAGATGGTAAAACCGGTTTTTATTGCATTATAGGAGACCCTGTGGAGCATTCTCTGTCTCCTTTGATTCATAACCACTCGTTTTTTTGGACCGGCGCTAATGGGGTTTATGCCGCGTTGAAAGTCACGGATTTGAAGAAAGCGGTTGAAGGGTTGAAAGCGGTTGGAGTCAAGGGTTTTAACGTTACAATCCCGCATAAAATAAATGTTATGAAATATCTTGACAAGATTGACGAAACGGCGAACGCTGTTGGGGCCGTAAACACCGTCGTGAACAACAATGGAATTCTTGTAGGTTATAACACCGATTGTGATGGGGCTTTGGAAGCGATAAAAGCGAAGGTTGGAAGTTTGAAAGGGAAGAGAGCGGTTATTTTAGGCAGTGGGGGGGCTGCGAGAGCAGTGAATTACGGTTTAATAAAGAACAATGTTGAAACTATTGTTTTGAAAAGAAGCGATATTGAAAAAAAAGAGCATTTGAAACTTCTTCCAAAAATCGACATTATCTGCAACTGCACTCCTGTTGGAATGAATGAAGAACAAAGCTTGATTCCAAAAGAGTTTTTAAACAATCATATAGTGTTTGATGCCGTGTACGCCAAGCGCGGCACTAAACTGATAAGAGATTCTCTAGATAAAAAGTGTGTTTCAATAGGAGGCGATGAGATGCTGGTAAACCAGGCTGTGAAAGCGTTTCAGCTTTGGACTGGAAGGAAAATGGATTCAGATATTTTGGAGGGGTTGGTAAAAGAGAAACTTGAAATGCAGAGAAATCAAAGCAACATTTATATTACCGGTTTTATGGGAACGGGTAAGACGAGTGTTGGAAGGGCTTTGAGTGAAAAACTTAAAATGAATTTTGTGGACACTGATGAAGAGATTGAAAGGATAAGTGGGACGAGCATTGAAAAAATATTCTCTGATTTTGGAGAGGTAAGATTCAGGGAGTTGGAATCAGAAGTGTTGAACCTTGTTTCAAAAAAGCAGGGTTGCGTGGCTTCTGTTGGCGGAGGGGCTGTTTTGAACTCTTTGAACGTTTTGAGAATGAAAAACACTGGAACAGTCGTTCTGCTTGAAGCGGGAGTTGAAACCATAATTAAAAGACTTGAAAGAGACACTTCAAGGCCGTTGCTTAAAGGAGATGAAAAAGAGAAAAGAATCGCGAGTCTGCTTGAAGCAAGAAAGCCTTTTTATAATCTGGCTGGAGGTTTTAAGATAAAATCAGAGGGGAGTGTGGATTCCATAGTTGGTGAAATAAGCAGAGTGGTTGGAAATGGTTAGGATGATTGTGAGGAAGAGCCTTATTGATGGTGTTGTGGAAGCTCCGCCTTCAAAAAGCTACACTCATAGGGCGGTTATATGCGCGTCGCTTTCAAACGAAACAACAGTGATTTCAAAACCTCTTCTTTCAGAGGATATTAAAGCCACTCTTGAAGCCTGCACTGCGATTGGAGCCGGGGTTTTGAAAAGCAACAGCGAGAAGATAGTGATAAAGGGAAATCTGGGTAAAATTAAACTTAAAAAAAACGGCATTTACTGTTCAGAATCAGCTTCGACACTGAGGTTTATGATTCCCATCGCGGCTCTTTCAGGAGAAGAAATTGTTTTCGAGGGAAAACCGGGTCTTGCGAAAAGGCCTGTTGGCGACTTGCTCAAAGCCCTTGAAAAGCTCGGGGTGGAGGCGCATTATCTAAACCCTCCTGATTGCCTTCCTTTGAGAATAAAAGGGAAGCTAAAGTCAGGGGGAGTGGAGATTCCAGGCAATGTCAGCTCTCAATTCATCTCCGGATTGCTTTTCGCACTGCCTTTAACCGAAGGGGACAGTGAAATTAGAATAATTACGGAGGTTGAATCAAAAGACTATATTTTAATGACAATCCAGATGCTTAAGCATTTTGGAGTGGAGGTAGAATATTCGAACGATCTGAGGTTTTTCAAAATAAGGGGAGGGCAGAAATACGTTTCAAAAGATTATACGGTTGAAGGGGATTACTCTTCAGCCGCTTTTATTGTGGCTTCTGGAGTTCTAGCCGGAAAGGTTACTGTAGCGAATTTGAAAAGCGATTCAGCTCAGGGAGATAAAAGGATTGTTGACATTCTCCGTTCAATGAAAGCAAGGATAAGAGTGGAAGAGAACAGCGTTAGAGTGGAAAAGTCAGAGCTTAGAGGAGTTGAGGTTGACGGGAGTGAAATTCCCGATTTAGTGCCGATATTGTCGGTGATTTCCACTCAAGCTGAAGGGAAGACTATAATAAAAAATCTCGGAAGACTGAGAATAAAGGAGAGTGACAGGCTTGAAGGGACAGCTGAGCTGATTAAATCACTCGGCGGTAGAGTGAAAGTCGAGGATGACTCTCTTGCAATCACAAAAACAAGTCTTAAAGGAGGCGAGGTTGAAACGCCCGCGGATCACAGATTGGTGATGAGCGCTTGCGTCGCGGGTTTGATTGCCGAAAACGAGACTGTCGTTTCAAACCCAACTTCAATCAAGAAATCATACCCTGATTTTTTTGACGATTTAAGAAGAATAGGCGGTGACGTGATGGCTCTTTCAAACGCGTTGGGAAACAATCTAAAACTTTCGGTTTTTGGCGAGAGCCACGGGAAAAGAATAGGATTGATTTTGAAAGGGGTTCCGGCGGGAGTGGAGGTGAGTGAAGATTTCATCAAAGAAGAGTTGGAAAGAAGAAGAAGCACGACAAGCCTTACGACGGCAAGAAAAGAGGAGGACGCTCCAAAAATAATAAGCGGGATTAGGCGGGAAATAACCACTGGAGAAGAAATAAGGATAGAAATTGAGAACAAAGAGGTAAAGTCGGAAAGTTATGAAAGAACAAAATATCTTCCAAGGCCCGGGCACGCCGACTTCACTGCGAGGCAGAAGTATGCAAGCGTTTTCGATTATAGAGGCGGGGGTTTCCTTTCCGGAAGGATGACCGCGTGCTTTGTTGCCGCTGGAGCGGTTGCAAAGAAAATCATTGAAAAGAGCGGTGTTAAAGTTTTAGCCCACACAATTCAGGTTGGGGGCGTTAAACTTGAAACAAATCCCTCTGATGAGGAAATTGAATTGAAAAGATTTTCAAGTCCAACGCATTGTGTTGATGAAGAAAAAGCAAAAGAGATGGAAGAACTTATAGAAAAAACAAAAATTCAAGGCGATTCTCTCGGAGGGATAGTGGAGTGCAGAATCCTGAACCTTCCATTGGGCGTTGGAGAGCCGGTTTTCGAGTCAATGGAAAGCGAGATAGCAAAAGCGGTTTTTTCAATACCTGCTGTTAAGGGAATAGACTTCGGAGCTGGTTTCAAGGCTGCTGAGATGAAGGGAAGCGAGCATAATGATTGTTTTGAAATAAAAAACGGAAGCATTATAACAAAAACGAACAATTCGGGAGGCATTCTGGGTGGGATTTCAGATGGAATGCCGGTTGTTTTTAGGATGGTGATAAAGCCAACATCAAGTATCGCAAGGGAACAGGATACTGTTGACTTGAAGGATATGGAGAACGCAAAAATCATTGTTTCTGGAAGGCATGATCCTTGCATTGCGATAAGAGTACCGCCAATTGTCGAAGCTGTAACCGCGTTTGTAATCGCGGATTTTATGAATTATAAGTGATGATAATGTGGATTTAGTGGACTTGCGCGTTAAAATAGACCAAATGAACGAGAGGATTGTCAGCAGGCTTAAAGACAGGTCAAGGTTCAAGCTAAACGAGAAAGTGTACATCCCAAACGCTATTGAAATAAAGGGAAGGAAAAACATATCATTCCTTGAGTTTGCCTTGGAAGGGTTGGAGGCCTACCATTCAATGCTTGGAAGGTATGATTACAAAGAACAAATTCCGATTTTCAGCAACAAGACTCCGCACAGCCCTGTCAAAAGAGAGCCTTTGGAGTTGACGCTTTCAAAGGTTAACATAACGGTAAAGGACGATCTTCTCAAATTTTATAAAAACGCGCTGCCAGAGTTTTGCGAAAAAGGCGATGACCCGACAACGTACGGCGAAACGGTTTATGTTGACGCCGACCTGTTGGAGTTGGTTCATGAAAGAATTGCAAGCATTGGCAGGCTGGTGGCTCAGTCCAAGCTCGAAAGCGGCGTTGCGGTCAAAGATAAAAACACTGAAGAGTTGAAGGCGATGCTTAGAAGCGTTAAAAGAGAGGCCGAGGTCATAAGAAAGGCAAGGGAAACTGCTGCAAAGTATGAATTAGATCCCGACTTTGCTGAAAAAATATTCGGGTGGATTATAGAAGAAACAATAAAAGTTGAAATGGAATACATTCAAAAAGTATAATGAGTCTAATCAAAAATAATGTTGAAGCATCACATTTTCATTTGGTCTTTGGGGTACGCGCCCAGGATTTTGATTTTGCAGATTTTTAAGAGTTGTTTAAGGGATTTTTTGACGTTTTCATCGTTTTCATGCCCTTCTATTTCAACGAAGAAAATGTACTCTCCGAGTTTTTTTGTCGATGGTTTGGATTCTATTTTTGTAAGGTTTATTTTTTGGTTCAAAAAGCAGTTCAGAATGTCGCGAAGCAAGCCCACCCTGTCTTTAAAAGGAATTAACAGCAATGCGGTCTTATCATTTCCTGTTTTGTCAGGCTGTTTTTTCGAGATCATATAAAATCTCGTGAAGTTATTCTTGACATTCTCTATGTTTTCTTTGATTATTTGAAGCTTTAGTTGAGTTATCGCTTTTTTTGAGCCTATCACCGCTGTTGATGGATCGTTTTGTTCGATTATTTTTTTCATCGCTTCCACCGTGCTGTTCGATGGAATTATTCTAGCTTTCGGATAGTTTGCTTTTATGAATCTTGCGCACTGGCTCAGCGGTTGGGGGTGGCTTGAAATTTTCTTGATTTGCGTTCCTTTTCTAATTGCAGCCAGGCAGTGATGGATTGGAATTATTATTTCCTTCTCTATTTTGAAGTCAGAGTTTATGAGCAGGTCTAGATTTCCGCTCACAGTTCCGCCTATGGAGTTTTCTATTGCAACGATTATCTTCCTAACTTTTCGTTTCTTTAGCGCTTCGAATACCTCGTCCATTGTCTGAAAGTATTTTCTTTCAATTTTTATGTTTGTTTGATGCTCATACCTGTCAAGAGCTTCGTCTGTGAACGTTCCTTTGGGGCCTAAAAGGCCTATTTCGATTTTCATTTTTTTTAATCCCCTGTTATTTATAATGAAAGCTCTTTTATTTTTTTTGTTGCGTTTAGGCGATGATTTAAAAACGGTTCCCATCCTTAAATGGTTATGTTTAAATTGTCGCATCCATTGACAAAGCGTGAAATTGACCTTCCCTCTTATTTCGAGCAAAAATATTCTTTGGAGCAGATAGCGCCTGACTTGTATTCTAATATTTCGGTTCCTTTAATTAAAAGCAAAATTTTGAAACAAAAGATTAATAAGATGCAAAATTTTTTAAAAAAGAAGGGCCAGAATGAGATTAATAAAATCTCGGATAAGTTAAGGTATAACCCTGTCATTTTCATGGTGTTGAAAGATCATCCTGATGGAGCTTTTAATATCGTTACGCTGTCAAGCAAGGTTTACGCTGACCGGTACAAACCTTCTGGCGTTGAATTGAAGAATATAGAAGAGGTGTTTAGGAGCCAGCACAAAGAAGGCGTTGAGATTTTGAAAAAAATGCTTAATCGTTAAACTTTTATTATTGTTTTGTGAAGGTTTGAAATCTTGAATTCAAAGGCGCTTGCAGGAACGTCGATACCAAAACCAACGAGGATTTCGGGGTTGACCTCCCCTATGAAACCCTTCTCCTCTCCGCCCACTTTTATCGACAGGCTCCTGTTTTTTAAAAATTTTTTGTTTTCGCTTTTCTCAAACTCGAATTTTATGTTCAACGCTTTTGACAGAACTGAAAAATAGGCGGTTATTTCGCTTAGCGAAGCTTTGCTTGAAAGTATCAGGGCAGAAACGTTAAGGTTTGTCAGTACCTGCTTTTCAGGAACCACTACCTCTCCTGCCTCGAAAAGCTTTTGCGGGTAGGGGTGGTGAGTGTTTTTAGAAGCTGTTTCAATCAATAATGGGAATAACTCGCTTCTTACCATAGAGTAATCCCTGCTGACGGGGTTTTGAATTCTTATGAAATCCTTAACAAAGCACTTGTCCATCAAAGCCTCGTTTGTTAGAACGTGATTTGCCATTTCAACGAAACCGCTTGCAGATAAAACGTTTCTTATTTTTTCCGTTAGGATTGTTTGTTCGCTTAAACCCCCTTTTGTGAAAAGAGAGGGTGTTTCAGGCTGAAACTTGTTGATTGAATACCCGATCGCAAGTTCTTCGATTAAATCAATCGGGTGGATAAAATCGGGCCTGTACCTTGGAATTTCACACGCGATGGCGTTTTTTTCGTTTTTCGCATTTAGTCTTTGCCTTCTTAGAAGTTTGACCGCTTCCGTTCCGGTGAAATTCATTCCAAGCGTTTTGTTTGCCTGGTTCAAATCCAAAATCATTGTTTCAGGGTTTGTTTGAGGTGTTTCGATTGTTTCCTTTCCGACTATTTCAACCGTTTGTATTTCACCCCCCTGATCCTTGAAATCCTGGCATAGGATGTTGAGCGTTGAATTGCAGGCTTCAAAATCAGTTCCGGTTATGTCGATGAAAAGACTGCTGCTTCCTGATTTTAAAGTTGTAAGAGTTCCGTTTATTATTGGAGGGAAGGACAGGACGTTATTGTTGGAGTCAACAAGAAGAGGATACTTGTCAAAGCTTTGAAGTATGTAAGCGTAATCCCTTCCTTTTGGAGTTTTCTCAAGTATTTCCTTTAAGTTCATTTCCTTTTCTTCGTTTAAGGGAGTGAATGAAACGCTTTCAGGCTTAACCGCTTTGTAATAAAATGGGGGTTTGAGTTTTGAGGCGTCGTGCACTCCTATTGAAATCTTTTTTCTTTTTCTTCCATGCGTCTGGTGAAGCCTTTCCTGAACGCCCATCAAATCAATCAAGTCATCCTCGCTTATTTTCTTCTTTACAACCGCGCTCACGATGTAAGGCCTTATCATTGAAATTTCCTTGTCCTTGAAAACTTTTATCCCGCTTTTCTTCAGTGTTTCTGTTGAAATTGAAGGCAAGCCTGTTTCAATGTCAAGAAAGCCTTTCAAAGCCCTTGACACTCCTTGAATTGAAAGCAGGTCGGGGCGGTCGGAAGTGGTTGAAATTGTTATTTCCTCTCCAAAACTTTCAACCTCGCATTTTATCAACGGAAGGTTTTCCTTCAACTGCTCGTCGCTGAGAAAATCAAGCTTTTTTCTATCTATCGAATAAGTGGTCATTTTATCACCATTTCTCCTCCAGCAGCTTAAGGTCTTGAGAAAACAAGTCGCGAATGTCGGTTATTCCAAGGTTTGGCATTGCAAGTCTGTCAATTCCAATCCCCCACGCTAGAACAGGAACGTTCACTCCAAGAGGTTTTGTCACTTCGGGTCTGAAAATACCTGCACCTCCAATTTCAATCCATCCTCTGCTTGGAATTTCAACGAAAAACTCAACGCTAGGTTCTGTGAAAGGGAAGTAGGATGGGACAAATTTGACTCTTTTTGCCTTTGCTATGTCAACCGCAAATTGCTTCAGATATCCAAGCAACTGCCTGAAGTTAACGCTCTCATCGGCAACAATGCCCTCACACTGATAGAACTCTATGAAGTGCTTCCAGTCGATCTCGTCAGGCCTGAAAACCCTGCTTATGCTGAAAAGCTTTTCAGGGGGCTTTAACCCTTTTATCATGTTCCTGGCGCTTATAGCGGTTCCCTGAGATCTTAGTATCAATTGTGAAGCGGTTTTCTCGCTCCACTCGTATCTCCAGCCTTTGCTTCCTTCAATTCCTGTTTCATGCGTTTTTTTTACTCTCTGCGTCAGGCTTTCATCCTCCAAGATTCCAAGCTGAGGCTCTTTAACCCTGAAAATGTCGTGCATTTCTCTAGAGGGGTGGTCCTGAGCCATGAACAACGCATCAAGATTGTAAAATTCAAGCTCTACAAGAGGGCCGTGGGTTTCTTTAAAGCCGAGTGATATCAGTTCTTCTTTTATTCTTTGCAGGAATTCAAGATAAGCCTGTTTTTTTCCGGTTTGAATCGGTGCGATTAAAGTCTTGACATCATATTCCTTCAACTTAACGTTTTTCCACTCTCCTGTCTTAATCATTTCAGGGGTTAGTTGAGTGGCTTCGGCTTCGGCCTTCAACCCGGTCTTCCTTACGAAAATCTTCTTCACTGTATGAGTCTCGCACAAACCCCTCTTCTCAAGGATGGAAACGTTTTCTGAAATTCCCTTTTCACTCAATTCTTTCAATGCCTTGTCAGAAACGAAGTTTTCCTTTAATTTTTTTATTTTTCCCTTAAAGTCAATCGTCTTAAACTCCTTGCTCCACTTTATCGCTATCGCTTTTTCCTCGTCGCTCAAACCGCTTTTTTTCAAAGCGCCGCTCAAAACATCCCCGTCCTCGGTTTTATCGTAAAGCCTTTTCTCGGGAGTTCCCTTTTCAAGGTATTCCAAACCCTCTTTTGTCAACTTTGCTTTTTTCTCTTCGGTCCACTTCAGTTCAACAAGATTCTTCTGCTCAAGCATCTGAACCTGGCTTGAAATTGAGCTTTCAGGCACGCCTGTTTTTGAAGATAAGGTTGAAACTTCAATCCAGTCTTTTGCAATAAAATCCAGCAAGTCCATTTTTCTTCACTTTCAAAGTTTGTACTTGAATTTTCTCATCAACTCCCTTCTTTCTGTTTTATGCTTTTCATCCTCCACTGCCTTTGGCTTGAAGCCGTCCACAACTCCTAAAACGCTTCTACCCTGACTTGTTTCTGTTATTATTATCTGAATAGGGTTAGCGGTTGCGCATAAAACATTGCAAACCTCGCTCGTGTTCTTAATCCTGTTCAAAACGTTTATCGGATAAGCGTTTTTTATCAAAACAACAAAAAAATGGCCCGCTCCCACTTGCAATGCTATTTTCTCGCATTCTTTTCTCAACTCTTCATCATTCCCTTCGCTTCTCACCAAACAATCGCCCGAAGCCTCGTTGAAAGCCAACCCGAACTTGATGGAAGTGGATGATTCCGCCAGAGTTTCGTACAAATCCACGGCTGTTTTGATGAAATGCGTTGTTCCGCATATAACGTTGCAGTCCTTAGGAGTTTTAATGTCTTCAACCTTCAATTCCATTATTCAAAACCTCTTTTTAATTTAATGACCGTTCAGATTTTTAATATTATGTTATTTTTTTTTTATTTAATATTGGTGAGAAAAAGTTTTGATTATTATAATTTGGTCTTTTTTTACGACGGTTTAAGTAGTAACGTTTTGATAACAAAAAAGTTTATTAATAATATTAATTAAAAAGAGTAGTTGCTTTAAGATTTTAAAAAAAGTAAAGTGTGTTTTGAATGAACGTTATCGAGGTTAAAAACCTTACAAAGAAGTTTGACGGTTTCACCGCGGTTAACGGGATAAACTTTAGCGTTGAGAAGGGAGAGATTTTGGGTTTGCTTGGGCCTAACGGCGCTGGCAAAACAACCACTCTTTCAATGCTGGCCACTCTCGTGAAACCAACTTCGGGAAGCGCCACTGTTAATGGTTTTGACGTTTACAAGCACCCGTCAATGGTTAGAAAATCCATAGGCTTTGTTTTCCAGGACCCGAGTTCTGACGACACTCTCACTGGGAAGGAAAATCTTTACCTGCACGGCTTGATGTACGGAGTGGACGGCATACAAAAAAAAATCGAAATGGTTCTAAAACTTGTCGACCTTACAGACAAGAAGGACGAGCTTGTCAAAAACTATTCAGGGGGGATGAGAAGAAGGCTGGAGTTGGCGAGAGGCTTGCTTCACGAGCCCAAAATATTGTTTTTGGACGAGCCCACTCTTGGCCTTGACCCGCAAACAAGAATCAACTTGTGGAATTATATTAAAAAGCTTTCAAGAGAAGGAAACGTCAGCGTTATAATAACCACCCACTACATGGACGAGGCTGAATCGCTTTGCGATAGGATTGCGATAATAGACCATGGAAAGATAGTGGCGATGGACTCTCCAGACAATCTCAAAAAAAAGATAGGGGGATATATTGTAAGGCTTAAAATACAAAAGCCAAATACCAAGGGTATTAAAAAACTGAAATTCGTTAAGAAAATCAAAAAGGAAGATGATTTCATAGCGTTGACTGTTTTAAATCCGGGCGTTCACCTTCAAGAACTGTTGAAGGTCGTGGGAAAGGTTGAAGAAGTGGAGTTGAGGCCCCCTACATTGAACGATGTTTTCCTGCATTATACCGGGCGGGGCATAAGAGAGGCTGAAGCTGAGGGGGGTTGGGCTGAAAGGTCAATGAACTATAGTGGTAGGTCAACATGAGCGAGTTAACGGGATTATATGCATTGTGGTATCGAGAATTCAAGGTTTACTTGCGTGAAAGGTCAAGAATAGTGTCTTCGATAATCAACCCTTTGATGTGGCTAGTGGTTTTCGGAACTGGTATTGGAGCCAGCATAAGCCTTGGGTCGATTCACGTGCAAAACTACCAGCAGTTCATATTCCCGGGAATCATAACAATGGCCATTCTTTTCAGTTCCATTTTCTTCGGTGTTTATATTGTCTGGGATAAGAAGATTGACTTTCTAAAGGAGGTTTTAATCTCCCCCTTGACTAGAAGCACCATTTTCTTCGGAAAGGTTTTGGGAGGAACCACGGACGGTCTGATTCAGTCTCTTATTCTGATAGTTTTAGGATTGTTGTTCTTTGCGATAAGCTTCACTGTTTCAAGTTTTATTCTAACTCTAATTCTTGTTTTTCTTTTAACTGTCGGGGTGGTTAGCATTGGTTTGAGCATAGGGGCCTACATGAGCAGTCCCGAGGGTTTTGGGTTGATTTCAAGTTTCGTGGTATTCCCTCTTTTCTTTTTAAGCGGTGCTTTGTTTCCGGTTTCAAACCTTCCGGGTTGGATGAGTTTCATAGTTGACGTTAACCCCTTAACTTACGGGGTGGACGGTTTGAGAGGAGTGATTCTAGGCGTTACGACCTTCGGGTTGGCTTACGATTTTGTGATTTTGATAGTTTTCGACATTATAATGATAGCGATCGGAAGTTACTCCTTCAACAAAATGAAAATATAGGAAAATCAAACTGCTTTTCTCTTTTTAACTATTTTAACGTTAGCGGGCGTGACAATCATCTTGTCCTCTGAAATCATCGCGAGATCCCCGTTCATTTTTCTTATCTCGCTGTTCAGGGTTTGAATAACCTGCTTGAGCTTGTAGGGGTTTTTAAGCATAGGAGCTATGCTAAGCAAAACAACGTTTTTGTTTCTCAACTCGCTTTCAACTATCTTCAAGTCACCCTCCTGTGAAAGTGATATTGGTTTAACGTAGAAATCCGCTTTTTCGTGAACCGCGTCTATTTCTTCAACATCGCTGCTTTTCATGAAGTCTTCCAACCCCATGTTTTCTTTTTTAAAGAACTTATCCAAAAAACTCATTTTTATCACCTAAAAGTATTATTGCTTTAAACATACACGCTCAATATTTTAAATATTGCGTTTTAATTAAATCTCATGAACGCGTGGAATTTAACGCCAGAAGAAGTTTTGAGAGAGCTTAACTCAAGACAGGAGGGGTTAAGCTGGGAAGAAGCAAAAAAGAGGGTTGAAAAAGAAGAGGTAAAGAAAAGCGGTGGTTTCATAGAAATTTTTTTAAAGGAAGTTACCGAGCCAATGATCCTACTTTTATTGTTTATAGGCGTGTTGTATAGCTTTTGGGGCGGTTTGATAGACGCTTTGACTATTTTTATTATAATAACAATTTTGGTTTTAGTCGAGGTTTGGAATGAGTTTAACGCCAAGAAGATTATAAACTCGCTTAAAGAATTATCCTCTTCAACGAGCATAGTTATTAGGAGCGGGGTTAATGTTGAAGTCAAAAGAGATGAAATAGTAAGGGGAGACGTGGTTTTATTGAAAGCCGGGAACAGGATTCCAGCCGACTGCAGGCTTTTGGAGGCAAATTCTCTTGAAATTGACGAATCCATTCTGACTGGAGAGAGTTTTTCTGTTGAGAAGAACATTGAAAAAATAAATGGAGAAGCTCCTGTTTCTGAGAGAATAAACATGGTTTACTCCGGTACTTTGGTTGTCAATGGAATTGGCAAAGCGGTTGCTGTTGAAATTGGAAGTAAAACAGAGGTTGGAAGGATTCAGAAGCTTTCTGGCGAGATTAAAGAACCCAGAACATTCATCCAGCTTTTGATGAAAAAGCTTGTCAAGATGGTGCTTTTAATTTCAATAGCGGCAAGTTTTACGGTCACTGTTTTAGCGATTCTTGAAGGGCAGAACATTCAAAAAATGATTTTAACTGGTTTCAGCCTCGCCTTTGCGACCATTCCCGAAGAGCTGCCCATTGTAATTGTGATGATGCTTGCTGTTACGGCTTACACTCTGACAAAGCGGAAGCTTTTTGTCAAAAATCTAAGGGGTTTAGAAACGCTTGCAGGGATCACCGTTATAGCCACCGATAAAACAGGCACTATAACTCAGGGCAGGATGAGTCTTGAAGAGGTTTACGTTGATGATGAAATTAAAAAATTTGATGATTTTAGAAGCGAAGGCATTGAAAAGATTTTGGAGATAGGCGCGAGTATCAACTACGCTGTGAAGCTTGAAAATGGTTGGAGTGGCGACCCGATTGATGTTGAAATGCAAGGATTGTCAAAGCCTAAAACCACTCTCGAAAGGCAGTTTCCTCTTGAAGGGGGGGTTTTAAGCCAGATAAGATTTAACGAGAAAAGATTTGTTTTTGTCAAGGGAGCTCCTGAAAGAATTCTTGAAAAAAGCGGTTTTATTAACGGAAAGAAGAAAACCGCCGGTAAAGAGGAGAAAGTAAAAAAGGCCATTGAGAGTATGACTGAAAAGGGCTTGAGGGTTATAGGTTTTGCTTATCGGGAGATTGGAAAAGAAGTGGAAAGAAATGAAGTGGAAAAGAATCTTGATTTTGCGGGGCTTGCAGGCTTTATTGACCCTCCAAGACCAGAAGTTGCAAATTCTATAGCAAGCGCTGAAAAAGCCGGGGTTAAAATAGTAATGATAACCGGAGACCATCCTTTGACTGCCATGGCACTTGCTGAAAAGGTGGGTTTGAAGGGCGGTTTTATAACCGGCGCTGAAATTGATGGTTTAAGCGAAGAGGAGTTTTTGAAAAAAACGGGTAAAATTAGGGTTTACGCTCGTATTAATCCCGAACAAAAGCTCAGGATAGTCAATGCTTTAAAGCAGGAGGGAGGGATAGTGGCGATGACAGGTGACGGGGTAAACGACGCTCTTGCTTTGAAAGCGGCCGACGTGGGCATTGCATTAGGAAAGGGCAGTGATATAGCCAAGGAAGCCAGCGACATTGTTTTGGTAGATAATGATTTTTCAACCATTATCGAAGCGGTAAGGCAGGCTAGGAAGGCTTTTGACAACATGCAAAAAGGAATAAAATATTACTTAGCTTGCAAAACCGCTTTGATTCTTATTTTTATTCTTCCAATCTTATTTGCAATACCACTTCCCCTAGCGCCTATTCAGATTATTTTAATGGAATTGTTCATGGACCTAGCCGCTTCATCCGCTTATATCTACGAGCCAGAAGAAAAAGATTTAATGATTGAAAAACCTAAAAAGCTTGAAAACTTTCTTGATTTTGGGAATAAAATAGACATTATCAAGGGAAGCTTAAGCCTTTTCCTTGCAGTTTCAGTGGTTTATTTCGCTTCTCTTTGGTCAGGAGCTACGATAATTCAAGCTCAGACAGGAGCTTTGTTCACCTGGCTTTTGGCGCACGTTCTTCTAGCCTTGAATATGAAGTCAAAAAGCAGCCTGTCAAAAACCTGGAATAACAATAAAATCGTCTTGTTTTGGGCCGCGGGTGTTTTCATGGTGATAACGCTTCTAGCTCTTTTCAACCCTCCAGAGCTTTTCATCTCTAAAATAAACACCGTGGAGTGGTTTTTGATTTTAGCCAGCGCCATGGTGTTCACTTTTTGGATGGAAGCGGTTAAAAAATTAAAAGCTCAACGCTGGTTGTTTGCCTGAAGAAGGTATGAAGCAAACTTTTCCTCGGGAACAGCGCCTTCGAATGAAATGCTCTTCTTTCCTTTTATCACCACTTTAGGCACGTTTGAAATCTTGAATTTTTGAATCACGTCATTGAACTCGTTCGTTTCAATTATAGTAGTTTCAATATTGCCGTTGGTAAAAGCGAATTTGAAAGCGCTTCTGACCATTGAAGGGGAGTAAGGGCAGGTTGGAGTTACGAAAAGCTTTATTGAAACCGGTTTTTGAACCTTAAGAACCTTGTTTCTCACTTTTTCGTTCAAATGGGTGAAGTTAAAAGAAACGTCAATTATATTTTCAACCATAGGCTGGAATTGATACCCTGACGGTGCCCCGTAATATTTGAATTTCATTCCATTTGACTTAAGCATGACGCAGGGGGTTTTCTCCACTTTGTGGGTTGAAAAAAGAGGGTCTGAAGCGTTGTAAACGCTTAGTTTTATGTTGTCATCAAGTTCTGACACTTCTGTCAGTATTTGCTTTGCGAATTGAGAAAAACCATTTAAATAATCCTCAAAAAACATTATTCTCACAGGGTTTTTCATAAGCCCGAACATTTTCTTAACGTCGTTTCTTGTTTTTTCATCCAAAACCCTAGACAATTTAAATCAACACCTTTTTTTCTTAAAAATATAAGCTGATTGTAATTAGAAAGGTTCATTTATAAATATGTTTCGTTTCACTCTTTTTTAAATTTTGCGAAGTTTCTTGCAAGTAATGTAAAGCTTTTTTTGGTAATTCAACCAAACTTACAAAAGCATTGTATTTTTTCAAAAAATCATCATTCTGTAAGCTTTTTTCATAGGTAGTTTTTTATTCTACTTTTTCTAATAATAATAAGCGGTTGGAAAATCGTATAAATTGCCTCCTTTGGGGTTGAACAATAAAATCACCGTATTTAAAGATTCAACCCCGTCTTCTTTTTAGAAGGGTTGTTTTTTTTCATATTCTGATTGAATTATTTTTATTATTTCCATAGCCTCATCATACACCTGATCGACTTCTTTCTGAAGATTTTCAAAATTATTCTTGAATCCAAGCGCCATTTTATCAATATTTGTTTTCTTTGCCTTGTACTCGTTTTTTTCCACTTCTGATTCTATGAACTTTAATTCATAGGAAAGCCTTTCGCTTCTCAAAAACATCTGGCCCGTTTTGCTTGCAAGGCTGAAAATCTTTTTGTTTATCGTATCTGAATAATAATGCCGGTCCTCGCTTATAAAATTATGAATGCCCTCTATAAAATCACTCAGGTTTTTAGCCTGCTCTGAACTCAAATCGTACTTAGCCAAAATCTTTTCTGTTTTCTCGCTTTTTTCTTTTTTCATGAATTATTATTTGACAGTTAAGATTTTTATCTTTTGCCTTTGATTTGCCAAAACCGTCTGTTTTTCAGGAATTTTTTCTGCTCCTCCAACAAATCTTCATAAAACTTGCCTTCATCGGAGTGGTTTTTCAACAGAGTTCTAGCCGCGGTTTGCACTCCAACCCCGTAAACTTCCAGGGCTTGAAGCGCCTTAACGCCGTAAGAGTTAATCAAACCGCTGGCTTGGAACGCTTTTACATTTTCGCTAGTCATTTTAGGTATTCCCGTTTTTTTAAGCTTGAACAACTCCCTGTATTTTTCAAGAGTTACGCTTTTAGAGCCGCAGTAAGGACAGGATATTTTCCCGTCCTCCTTTAATTCGACGTAAAAATTGTTGTTGCAGTACATGCAGGTCAAGTGAACCTTTTTTGACTGAAGGTTTTTCTTGAAAGCTTCAACAATTTGATGTGCTGACTCCTGGTTTGTAATTAATTCAGAGTGGCTTCCGTGTTCAAGCGCCAGCACCGCAAGCGGGGTCCATTCCTGAGAGTTTAAAAATTCAATTTTAAGCTTTCCATCCTCTATTTCGGAGCATATTTTTTCAAGGCCTTTCTTGTCAAGAATGCTGGCATATACTTCTTTAAAAGTTTCTTCAATTATCGGCGAAGTTCTAGGCAAGTGGTTTATTAATTTTTTTACGCCCATGCTTCCGGCATTCCAATCTCTTGAAATAAGCGAGAATCTTTTAGCTACTTGAATAAACCTGTGCCTGAACGATGGAGAGTCCATGACCGTCCGATCAAGATATTCAACGTCTTTTCTCGACAGGCCTTTAAGCATTTGCAATATTTTGCCGGTGTTTAACGGTTTTTCAGACTCAATTACAATTGAATAGGGAGTTACCCTTGATCTTAGGATTTCTTTGTAGAAAAAACCTAAGAGTTTGGATAGTGTTTGGTTTGCCTTCAAACCGTTGAAAGAGTGAATTACAATTTCGTTGCCACCCTGAGTTTCAAGCGTTATGCTTAAGGGGTTAAGAAAAGACAAGTTTTGCTTTGAAAAATCGATTATTTTATCTCTTGTTTCTTTTGAGCTGAAGTTAGGTTCAGAGTTGAAATTTTTAGCCGCTTTTCTTGCTATTTCCATCGTCACGGGGATTTCCTCTCCCTCCCAGTCTGGAATTGACGCTTTTATATTCTGCGTTTCCTCTACAAGGATTTCTTTTTCAGTTATTCTTAAAACCTTCCAGGGCTTTCCCTGCGTTATGAATGACTCTCCTTCCTGAAGATAATCTGAAACAAAACCTTCGTCTAAAACGCCTATCATCTTTCTTGTTGAAGTGTTTTTAACGAAATACTTCTTTTCGTCTGGAATCATGCTGACATGAAGATAATAATAAAGCCTTGTCCTACCGGTGGTCATCAACAATGGATCGGGTGCATTCTGAAGAAAAATCAACCTAAGATTATGCATTTCAGTTAAAACGCTTTTCAGTTTTTCAACAGTTAAATTTTCATACGGCTTAGCCTTTTTAACCAACGAATAAATTTCAGAAGCTTTAACGGGAGAGTTTTCAAGCACCACTCCCGCTATTGAATGACATAAAACATCAAGAGGAGCTTCTGAAATCAGTGTTTTTTCCAGTCTTCCTTCTTTCATCTCGTCTGCTATGACGCTGCTTTCAATCGCAGACAAAGAATCTAAGCAGATTATATATCCCTTGGGCTTTTTGTTAAGAGAATGTCCGCTTCTTCCAACTCTCTGCATCAACCGGTGAACTTGGTGGGGAGAGTTGTATTGTATCACTGCTTCAATTGTTCCAATGTCAATTCCCAATTCCAAGCTGCTGGTGCACAGAATTGTTTTGATTTTCCCTTTTTTGAAGTTCTGCTCCACTTCAAGCCTAACATCCTTTGAAAGCGAAGAGTGGTGAACCGCAATAAAATCTTTCAACTCCTTGATGTTGAAAAGCTGAGTGGAAAGGTACTCCGCCTCGTAGCGGGTGTTGACAAACAAAAGCGTGCTCTGATGAGTGTTAATTATTCTTTTTATTTCACCTATCCTGTCTTCAGGCATTTCAATGGTTAAATCAATTTCTCTAATCTTGTCCACTTTTACTATGACTGCTTTTTTTGAAATGAACTCGGATGCCAGTTTCTCGTCGCTTATAGTGGCGCTTAATCCAATTCTTTGGAAAACCGATTTTTTTGAAAGTCTTTCAAGAGTTATTGAAAGCTGAGCCCCTCTTTTGCTTTCAAGCAGCTCGTGAAGCTCATCCACAACCACATATTTCAAGTTTGAAAGACTCGAACTCATTTTAGATATCAAAAGCGATTGAATGCTTTCCGGAGTGGTTACAATTAATTGAGGCGGCGTTTCGTTTTGCTTCACCCTTTCCTGCTGCGAGGTGTCTCCATGCCTTACCGCAATGGTTATTTCAAGTTCGGAACACCACTTTTCAAGCCTTTCAAGAATATCCCTATTCAAACTTTTCAAGGGGGTTATGTACAACACCTGAACTCCCTTCTTCTCAAGCTCCGCTACCTTAGACAGTATGGGAATCATGGCGCTTTCCGTTTTTCCAGAGCCGGTGGGGGATATCACTAAAACGTCCTTTCCTTCTTCAATCAGGGGAATGGCCTTTTTTTGAATTTCAGTAAGCTCTGCAAACCTTTTTTTGATTATTGATTCTACCCGTTTATTCATCGCTATTGATATGATTCTTTTAAGATTTAAATCTTGCCTTGTTTAAACCTCTTTTCCAGCCTTATTTTATCGTCTTTTAAGAATTTATTTTTCTTTAAATTTTTTAATTTTTTACCGTCAATTATTACAAAACCGATTTTTTGATGCGCTCTAATTGAGGCAATATTATCTTTTTCTATGGTAGCGTACAAGATTTGCAGATTGTGTTTTTTTGCTAGCAAATCTTCTGCGATTTCGACTATTCCCCTGCCTCTAAAACTTGGAGAAATTACTATTTGTAAAAAACCAGAGCGTTCAGGGAACGCTGCGGGAATGTAGCCTATGATTCCCGCTTTTTTATCGTTACAAAGAAGGGTGTAATAAATTCCCTTGCCTGTGATTAAGATTTTATCGCGCCCTTCTATATTATCGTAATAATTTTTATCAAATTTAGCGAGTTTTATTTTCATTATAAATAACAAATATACCATATTTTATAAGGTTTTGTTTGAACGATTTATAAACACATTAAAATCGAGGTTTTTGGTCTTGCGACGCGCCTTATAAAAAAGTTAAAATATCAATTTTGATTAATATTATTTATATGAACGTTAACTTCTCAACCATTCTGGCAAGCGAGTCCGAAACCATTGTAAACCTTCCGGGCTGCCCGTTGTACTGCAGGAACTGCAACACCCCTCAGCTTGTGAAAGACGGGGGTTTTGAAGAGAGAAGCGTGGAAGAGCTGTTCTTCATTTTGAAAGAGAGCAAAAGCAAGAGACTCTATTTCAAGGGAGGCGAGCCGCTAATGCAGGGCAACGCGCTTCTTGAACTGTTCAAAGCGCTGAAAAGAGAAGGATTCTACATCAAGA
>CAYMAH010000015.1:0-6705 GCA_964388435.1 Microcaldota archaeon
AAAAAAGGCTTTGCTTCAACCACCAGCAAATGGCCTGAAATTGAAAAATATGACAAGCAAGTTTTGGAAACAATGGAATCTTACAAGAAAATAGCAGGGGATGTTGAGAAAATCAAGGGCATAGCAAAAAACCCGGTCAAAAAAGCATTCATTTACGTTATCCCGCCTGAATTGGAAAAGTTCAGGGAGCTGCCATCATACTTAAAAAGGCACGTAAATCTTGAAGTTTCTATTTTCTCTTCAAACGACCCTTCAAAGTACGATCCAAAGTTAAAATCTAAAGCCGCAAAGCCGGGAAGGCCTGGAATATACTTGGAATAATCTATATTTTTCACGGTAAGTTTAACATGAATTGGTCGGAAATTCGATTTCTGAAGAGTTGAACAAGACGTGAAACTGATTATTCTATGTTAATCTAAAAGAATTGAGGCCTAGCGTTTTTGATAAGCTTTAAGCAGGTCTATTAATTCTTTTTTTCCAATCTCTCCAGCTGTTCTTAAAACATTGTCGTCAACCGCCGCTCCGTTTTTCATCAACAAGTCGGCGGTGCCTAAATGAAAACCAGAAACAGCGTAGTGCAATGGACTATGCTTCAGAATGTCGTTTACGTTAACGTCAGCGCCTCTTTTGATAAGCAGAATGGCCATTTCGGTGTCTCCTCTTTCAGCAGCAAAATGCAAGCCGGTGCACTTCATTTCATTCTTGGCGTTGACTTCCGCTCCCTTGTCCAAAAGAGTTCTAACCTCCATTAAGTTTCCCTTCTCAGCACTTTCCAGTAAAAGATCATTCAACTCTTTAACTTCCTTGTTCTGATTATTCCAACCCTTTTCCAACTCATTCAATCGCTTTTTTCTCCTGAACCCCTCCAAGTCCAAAACATTCCCCATTTAAAATCACCTTCATTATCAAACTAAATCGGCCCGACAGTATTAATTATCTAATAACGCGTGTTTTAATAGATTTTTGTGCTATTTGAATAGCATTATTTAAAACTCATTTTTCTATTTAATAATAAAAAAAAGCCTTTTTTAACATAAAACACTGAATTGTAACCCCTTAAACATAAAAACACAAGGTTTTTATTCACGTTCTTCTCTATTCTAACTACCTTATTATGGAAAGGTGGGTTGAACTGGTCGCCCTTTCTAAAATTCTTATTTTGTCTGTGCGACCCGTTCTTTTGAAAAAAATTATAGCTTCAGCTTGGTTTTAAAGAAAAAGTTAATAAAATCTAATAGATGAAAGTTTAACCAAGCTGCTCTTTTAAGCAGGGTTAGATTTTTTTCAAAATCCCCTAAGGCAGAGCAGCTATGCGTCCGCCTGCAGAGCGGAATAGCGGGGTGCGACTCCCCGGCCCTGCTTGGGTTTTGAAAAATGGTTTTAGTTATAAAAATAGGGGGTTCGGTCTTAAACTCCGAATTGTTGCCTTGTCTTATTGAAGATGTTATTTCATTGAAAAAGACGGGAGAAGAGGTAATAATGGTTCACGGAGGTCAAGCACAGCTAAACCGGGCGATGAAAGAGAAAAATCTTCAAATACAGTCAGTCAACGGTTTGAGGGTCACTTCAAAAGAGGTGCTTGAACTTGCCGACGATGTTTTTAACCAAATAAGCCTTCAAATAAAAAACGAAATAGAAAAACACAGTTACAATTGTTTAATTCTCAACAGGGAAACAGGTTTCATAAAATCAAGACAAAACCCTAACTTAGGGTTTGTCGGGATACCTGAAATAGTTGAACTATCCATTCTAAACAAACTTTCATACAATATAATTCCAGTGGTTCCATCAGTTACAGCTGGAACAAAACCAAGCGACATTGGTTTTAATGTAAATGCAGATGATGTAGCGGGTTTCATAGCATCTAAAGTAAAAGCTGAAAAACTTATTCTTGTAACTGATGTTGAAGGTGTTTTTGATGAAAATAAGAATCTTTTGACAAAATTAACAGTAAAACAAGCTCAAGAATTGATTGACAGTAAAATGATTAACGGAGGGATGATTCCAAAGGTTAAAACTTGCATTAAAGCGCTGAAAGAGGGGGTTGAAAAATGTCATATAGTTAAGGGTTGTCCTCAACCTTTGATTAAAGAATTAGCAAGTGGAAAAGAGGTTGGAACGACCGTGCGGCAATAAAACAGAGGTTAAAGCAAAATTTGATTTTTCTGAAAATCTTTTTAAATATTCCTGTCTGAAAGTTAAATAGTAGAATTAAACGGTGGTTTGAATTTATGGATTTTTCAATTATTTTTTCTATAGTGGTTGGTTTGATAGCGCTTGGAACCGCTGGCTTTTTTGTCTACAGCATTATGAACGAGCCTGACGGCAGTAAAAAAATGAATGAAGTAGCCTCAGCCATAAGAGAAGGGGCCAACGCTTATCTTAAAAGGCAGTATTCCACTGTGGCTGTTTTTGTTTTTATATTATTTTTAATAATAGGCTTTGCGGTTAGCTGGGCAGTGGCATTAGCTTTTATAGTGGGCTCTGTTCTAAGCGCTCTAGCTGGTTTTATTGGAATGAGCATAAGCGTGAGAGCTAATGTTAAAACCGCTCAAGCGGCTGAGAAAAGCCTGCAGAAGGCTCTCGACGTTTCAACAAGAGGAGGAGCGGTAACCGGAATAACTCTGGTCGGCTTGGGTTTGATTGGAGTGAGCGTTTTTTATGTTTTGTTTCACAATCCTCTTGTTTTAATAGGATTCGGCTTTGGAGCTTCATTAATATCTTTATTCGCGAGAGTTGGGGGTGGTATTTTCACAAAAGCGGCTGATGTTGGAGCCGATTTGGTTGGAAAAGTTGAGAAGGGCATTCCCGAAGACGATCCCAGAAACCCGGCCGTAATCGCCGATAATGTCGGGGATAATGTCGGGGACTGCGCTGGAATGGCGGCAGACTTATTTGAATCATTCGTGGTCACGATAATAGCCGCAATGCTTTTGAGCATTTCAGTGGCCGGCGTTGGGTTAGTCGGCTTTCAAAGTGAAAGCATGTTCACTACCACTCCACTGGCAATAGCAAGCATCGGCGTTCTAGCTTCAATCATTGGAACTTTCTTCTTTAAATTAAAAGGAACTAAAATAATGAACGCTTTATATAAGGGAGTCATAATTTCAGCGGTTCTAGCGTTAATAGGTTTTTTCATAGCTTTCGGCTGGACTTACATTTTTGAAGTGCTTATAATAGGCTTGATTTTAACCCTTGCGATTTTCTTTGTAACCGAATACTATACGGGCAAAGATTTCAAGCCGGTGAGGGAGATAGCAAAGGCGGCCAAAACCGGGGCTGGAACAAACCTCATTCAAGGACTTGCCGAGGGAATGCAGTCAGTGACAATCCCGTTAATTTTAGTTGTTTTAGCTATCATAGCTAGTTTTGAAGCAGGCGGTATTTACGGCATTTCACTTGCAGCGGTTTCAATGCTCTCGCTAACCGGAATTGTAATAACACTTGACTCTTACGGCCCGATAACGGACAACGCGGGCGGGATAGCAGAAATGAGCGGAATGAAAGAAAAAGTCCTTAAAGTAACCGGAGAGCTCGACGCCGTTGGAAACACCACTAAAGCCACAACAAAGGGTTTTGCGATAGCAAGCGCAGCGCTAAGCGCTTTGGTGCTGTTCAACGTCTTTTCGCAACAAGCAGGGCTTGTTTCAATCAATTTGTTCGATGTCAGCGTTATAGTTGGATTATTCCTGGGAGGGTTGCTTCCATTCCTATTCTCAAGCTTTTTGATGAAAGCAGTTGGAAAAAGCGCTTTCGACATAGTGGAAGAAGTAAGAAGACAATTCAAGACAATGAAAATAATGAGCGGGAAGGAAAAACCGGATTACGCGAAGTGCGTTGACATCAGCACTCGTTCTGCTTTGAAGGAGTTGATGATACCCGGCTTAATCGCAGTGGTAAGCCCTCTTCTTGTAGGATTTTTGTTCGGATTGAAAGCCCTTGCAGGAATGCTCGTAGGAGCAATAGTAGTGGGTTTTCTATTAGCTATTTTTATGGCCACTGGAGGGGCTGCCTGGGACAATGCCAAGAAATACATTGAAGACGGTAATTACGGCGGAAAAGGAAGCGACGCGCACAAAGCGGCTGTCGTCGGTGACACTGTAGGAGACCCTTTCAAAGACACGGCAGGGCCAGCATTAAACTCTTTGATCAAAGTCATGAACACAGTCACCTTAATTTTCATAGGAGTGCTCATAGCAGTATCGCTTAATCTGATATGATTTTTTATCAACCGTCCTGTGTAGAAAATCCGTATTTAATATAAACTCTGGATAGCGTATTTTACCTCCTTAGACACTGAATGGTTGACCAATGCAAAACCAGACTTAAAACAAATCTTTGGAGGCTTTCTACAAAGCCATCCACAAACATTAATATATTTTATTATTCTTATTATTACAATGGAATTAAAAATTACAAAGAGCTTCAAAATCGAAAAAAAATTAGAACCAAAAGAAGTTTTAAGAACACCTGAAAATCGAACAAAAACATTATATAAGCAACTTCAGTCAAAAAAAATCGAATATGAGACTTGGTGCAGGCACACTGACTAAGAAGGTTCATTTAAGATGGAAATTTTTCTATTTTTTCCACCTACTTCTATCACTCAAATAGATAAGTTTAATTTTATATTAGTTAATATTTATGGGGGTGTTTTTAATCTTAACTTTCCTCAGATTATAGTATACTTATCTCAAATGGAGGAAAGTGTAAAAGAAAACTTAAAAGAATTTGAAATTTCTAGTGTCGATTATGATTTTATTTTAAATGAATTATTAAATAAGAAGATAATTTATCTGTCAAAAAAAAGAAAGCGAATGCCTTTTAATAAAAAAATGGTTTTGAATCAATTGTCAAATAAAACTTTTACAATTCCAAGAACTTTAAATATAGGTGACGTTACTCTTGAATTAATTCAAACTTGCCCTTATTCTTGTGAAGGTTGTTTTAGAGAAAAAAATTACGGTAATTTAACTTCAATTTCTAGACTTGAAAAGTTAGTAGATGAATTATACCTTATGGGTTTGTCAAAACTATCTCTAAGTGGGGGAGAAATTACCTCTTCAAAAAATGGCTTTGAAAGATTTAAACATATTTCTAAATATGCAAAATCAATTGGCGTTGAAATAATAAGTTTGTTAACCACTGGGTTTAATCCAAAAAGAGTTGAAGAGTCTCTGAATTATGTAGATGAAATACAAATATCTATTGATGGATTGAAAAACACTCACAATTCTTATAAAAAATTTGAAGGTGCTTTTAATAGGGCTATACGTTCTTTAAAAATTTGTGAAAATAGCAATGTTAGTCTAACAACTAATACTGTAGTTACTCAATCTAATCTGAGAGAAATTCCAAATCTGATTGATTTTTTATCACAATTTTGTATTGATAAAATTAGGATAACAAAGATAGTGACAGATAATAAAAATTTAAAACCAAGTATAGAAAACGCCAAACTTTTATATCAACTGGTAAAGGAAAAACAAAAGGAATATCCTAATCTTAATATTGTTAATTCATATACTGATTGCACTGATGTTTTGAACTGTGTTGCAGGGTTTGTTTATGCTCATATAGGCGCAACAGGAAATGTTTTTGCTTGTGACTATGACACTAAGAATATCGCAGGAAATATTAATCAAAATTCTTTTCAAGACATCTGGACAAATTCTACTGTGATAAAGTCATATAGAAATATTTCTGATATTGAATATCCTTGTTTGAATTGTAATAGTAGGGTTTTTTGTTTTGGAAATTGTAGTGTGGAGAATAGTTTTATTAAAAACGGTCTGTGAAAATGAAGATAGATAAAGATTTTATTATTCGGAGATATAAAAATAAAATCAGACTGAAGAGCTACGCGTCCAGAGCTGGAAAAGGTCTTTTTCCAGAGGAGGAGCTTTTGATTAAAAAATACATAAAATACAAGTCCAAGATTCTGGTTGTTGGTTGTGGTACGGGTAGAGAGATTATAGGCTTGAAGAAGATAGGCTTCAAAAACATTGTTGGGTTGGACGTCTCTCCAGACATGATCAGAGAAGCAAAAAAACTAGTCCAACACGTAAAATTTATTGTTTCCGACATCAACGATTTTCACTCAAATGACAAGTTCGATGTTGTTCTATACCTTAATAATATTATCGAACAAATACCTAGTTTTTTAGACAGAAAAAAAGCCATTTTAAAATCCAAAGAATTGCTAAGAGGAAACGGCATTATTATTCTAACCACGCACTCAAGTTTTTATCCCGGAAGCTTCGGATCAGTTTTAATTAAAAACTTTATTTTATACCTACTCTACAAACTAGGTCTAAGGAAATACTCTCCTTTTGATTATGTAAATGAAAGAGACAAGATCTACGCGCATTTTTCAAACCCTTTTGAAATCAAGAAAATCCTTCATGAAAACCAGTTCATAATCAAAGAAATAAATTCTAAAAAATTTATACTAAATAATAAAAAATCTTCTTTTTTATATCTTTTTGATGAACCCATTTATTACATAGCAGAATTGAATCTCATAAAAAACAAATCTAAATATGGTTATTGAATGATGTAGGTGATGTTTAGAGCTCACCCTATTTTTACACTCAGGCATCATAGGGAATGGAATAAGGCGTAATTTCACTCAAAGGGATTCAAAACCGCCACTCCAGTTTCTCTAAAATCCTTTGAGTTTTCGGTTATTATTTTTGCGATTCC
>CAYMAH010000016.1:0-1526 GCA_964388435.1 Microcaldota archaeon
CTTTTAAGCGACCCCCCAAACCTGATAGGCGCTCCAACAATTGAAAAGTCCGTTGCCTTGAACGAAGTGGTTGGAACCCCCAAATCATTAACCACCCTATCCCAAATCGAGTAAGCAGATTCCCCATGAATGGTCCCCATAACCACGTTACCCACCGCTCCCACCCTCATAGCCTCGTAAAGCGCTCTTGCCTCCGTATTATGCAATAATACCCCGCCAAAACCTCCGATAAAATTCTGACACGGATTAACTGAAAGGTCATAAACAGGCTCTGGTTTTTCCAAGTTTACTTCTTTTACCGAAACTATCTCATCCAAGTAGAACTCTCCATCTGCGAATGCCTTAAGCTCTTTTGAACACTCACACTCAGAGTCTGAAACAACCCTTTTAAGATAATTCTTGCTGCACTTTCCGAATCTGAACAAATGCCTATACCTTCTAGGGTATTTTTTCAAGTTTTCTTTAAGCGCTTCCCTTTCAAAGTGAATCATATTAACTTTACCATGAGCCCACGCCCTGACAAGCGGAGTCGGTTTTTTTTGCACGAAACCAATCTCGTTCAAGAAAGCTTCAACAGAGCAGCGCTCCTTAAACTCCACCACCCACAAATCATTTGATTTTTCATCCCTTGCTTTTCTTGAATGAACGCTAGCCACAATCCCAAAAACCAACAACAAGTAAGAAACATCCTCAGCAAGCTTTTTAGATGTTGAAAAATATCTCACGCAATTACCAGACCTATTCGAAGCCGTGAAACTCCCATCACCGCTATAAAGAGCGCGTAGAAAACTCGCTATCTTTTTCCTTGAAAGACCGTAAATAATCGAAGGAACCCTCTTTTCAGTGCACGTTCTGCCCGCGCCTAATCTTTCCATAAGTTTTGCAAGCGGAGCACTTGAAGCTACTAATTGAATTGACCTTCCAATTCCATGTACTTCCCTTTCATGCGGGTTAATTTCAAAAACAGAGTTGAAAACATACCTCATATCGCTTAGTATTGAATCGTTAGAGTTTGTCAGCACCACGACACCCCCTTTCCCTTTGTTTAAACTGTAATAACCTTCTGAAACATAATAACCCAAAAACCTGCAGAGCTCTTCATTCACTTTGACAACCGCTGGAATGGTCTTGCTGGTTCCCTTTTTGATTTTCAATGTTTTTTCATCAAAACTCGTTTGACTATCCTGCATTAGATTTTTGAATGATTTGATTGGAAGGTTTACCTGCTGAGAAGGAGAGTTTCTAAAATAATTATAAATATCTCCTGAAACCACTCCCGCCGCCACACTGGCTTGCCTCCAACCCACCCTTGAAATAGCCATCCTAACAGGCTGTTCAAAACCTTCAAGCCTGAATTCAGGCAGTAACTCCATAACATGAATTTCGTTCAAATCATTGAAACCACAAGGTATTTTTGAAGGTATTACCACCTGATCCCCTTCAGACAGCTTTTCACATTCAATCGCGGCTATCCTAAAATCTCTTGTTGCCGTGAACAAACTATGATCAGGAGTTACGGTCACCTT
>CAYMAH010000017.1:0-29227 GCA_964388435.1 Microcaldota archaeon
GGGATTTTTCTTTTAAATCGATTCCAGCCTTTAAAAAGGTGTGCCTTAAAAATTCTTTTGAATTCCAGCCATACTCGACAGCCACTTGAGGTAGAAGAAGCCCGCTTCTCCCGTCTTTTTCCACAATCAAACCGTGAACTCCCACTTTTATTTCATCGGGATTTTTGACTTCCACTCTTTTTGATAAAATGCTCACTTCGAAAACCATTTTGTCCAATTCTTTTTCTTTCAATGGTTCGAACCTGAAGTCGTGGAAAGCCGCTTCCCTCGCGGCATCGAAAACCCCCTGCTTCAAATCCGTTTTTGAAACGAATCCAATGCAGCCCTTCAACTCAAGAGAGGGATAGGATTCTATTGTAACGAAAACCCCTTCCACTTCAACGCTTTTTTTGATTGTTGGAGTTTCATTTTTAAAAAAAGCTGTAACGCTTTCCCTAGCAAGCTTTACTAACTCACCGCCCTCTTTCAAGTTCATGCTGAATTGTTAATCAATAAGAATAAAAAAGTTTATCGCTTAAAAACTGTTGGCTCCGGTCGTCTAGTCCGGCCAAGGATATGGGCTTCTCAAGCCTAAGACTCGGGTTCAAATCCCGATCGGAGCATTTTTTTAATTGAGGTGGTGGGAGAATGGAATTGTCGATTGATAAAAGCAGGACAGCTTTTGTGGCCATAGACCTTCAGAAGGGAATTGTTTCGATGTCAAGAAGCCTGGCGCCGCATTCTGCCGAAGAAGTGGTTTCGAATGCTTCGAAGATTGCAGAGGCTTTCAGGAGGAATGAAATGCCTGTTTTTCTTGTTCACGTGCAGCGTTCAAGGGAAGCAACTTTAAACCCCGAGGCTGACGTTAAAATGCAGTTCGGAAACCCTCCCGCGGACTGGAGCGAGATAGTTCCACGGCTTGGACCAAAACCTTCTGACGTTGTAATCACGAAACAACAATGGGGGGCTTTCTACGGAACCGACCTCGACCTTCAGCTGAGAAGAAGAAAAATGGATGTAATTATCTTGTGCGGCGTTTCAACAAACATTGGAGTGGAAAGCACCGCGAGGTTCGCCTACGAGTATGGTTATCAACAAATCTTTGCAGAGGACGCGATGTCCGCTTCAAGCGCCGAAGAGCATGGTCTTGCGATAAACACGGTCTTTAAAAGAATGGGAAGAGTTAGAAGCACGAGCGAGATTTTGAAAGCGCTCGAATAAGCGTTTATTCTAGTCACCCATTTTAATTTTGCTGAAGAACTTTTGGTAAAGAAGTGCTGTTGCCATAATCAAAACCCCGCCACCTGCAAAGGACAGCGCGTACAGACTTCCTTCCAGCAAATAAGACCCAATATACGTCGTCGCGGCGTACGGAATGTTTCTCGAAAAACCTTGGATTGCGCTGCCCGTGCTTCTCTCCTCACTGTTTATCAAATACATTGAAAAAGACTGATATATTGGAACGGAGAGGGACATAAACCCATTGAAAGCACAGAATAGAAGCGCGCTCAGGTAGAATGGCGAGAAGGGCAGCAAGAACATCATCAACCCAGCGGCAAGGTCTAAGTAGATCAATGACTTGAACATTGAAAATTTCTTTTCTATTAACGGGCTGAAGTAGTAGAGAATGGCTGAAACCAGCGCGCTTGCTCCGAAGATGATTCCAAGCATTGCGGGAGTAGCGTTGAACTGCAACACGAACCAGAGTGAAATGTAGGGCAGGATCAAACCCTGCGCAAAACCCCTGAACATGGAGAGAATTGAAAGTTTCTTGATTTGCACCGCCGATTTTTTGGGGAAAAACCCCTTCATTTTACTTCTCTTCCTTTCCTTTAGACCGAACAACATCGTGGTTACGATAAGCGTTAGGATGAAAAGAAAGACGAAAACAAGCTGGTAGGATTGGACGAAGCTAGAATTCAAAAAATTGCCAAGGAACTGAGGTGCGAAAACAATAAAAGACCCCACAATTCCAGCGATCGAACCGTAAAGCATGAAATTACTGAACATTTTCGTCCTCTCGCCGTCATTTGTCTCATCGGCTATCATCGCATTGACAAGAGCCTGGAAAGGCCCAAACCCACTACCCCCTCTTCCAATCGCCCCACCGGCAACACCGCCTATTATCACCGCAAAGCCTAGAAGAATAGGGTTGGTTGTTAAACTCAAAATAAACAAGGAGAGAGGCATCATAAAACTGGAAATGATCAACCCCGTCTTTCTCGATTGCCGGTCACCGTAAATCGAAAAAAACACCGATATCGAAGCTGAAAAAACGATTGAGATCGCGAATACCAGTCCGATGAAAAGAATGTTCTTTGTGAGCATGTAAAGGTATACCGGGAGAATTATGTTAAGGTAGGCGAAGGCAAAACTTCTAACCATTCTGACGGTAAGCAAGGAACCTAAGTTGTAATTCAAACCATTCATTTCTTAAAATCACTTGAAGAAAAACACGGCGTGTTTTAAAGCTCGTTTTATAAGCGGATTATATGGGTTGAAGAGTTTAAAAAATCTTTCTCACAAAACTCGTTATTTCTTTTAAACTCTTCACCCCCCCGCAAAAAAGTTATTAAGCAGAATCGCTTATCAAAGTAGACATGAACCTCTCTGACGGCGACAATTCACAAGTTAAACCGAAAGCGCAGAGCTTTGACGGTTTGACCGAAGATGAGGCTGGAAGGAGATTATCCGAGTACGGTTTTAACGAGATCAAAGCCAAGAAGCCTAATTATTTGCTTTTGTTTTTTAAGAAGTTTACTGGCCCGGTTGAACTTTTGCTTTGGGCTGTGATGTTTCTTTCTTTTTTTCTTGGCAATTTGAGGGATTTTTATATTATTTTGGCGTTGCTGGTTTTTAATTCGATTGTGAGTTTTTTTGAGGAGTTTAGGGCGGACAGGTCAATGGAAGCTTTGAAGCAGAGATTGGCTCCCACAGCTAGGGTTTTGAGGAGTGGTGTTTGGAAGGAAGTTCAAGCTAAGAGTATTGTTCCCGGTGATGTGATTAGGGTTAGGACGGGCGATATTGTTCCTGCGGATGTGAAGATTTTCACTAGTGGGGAGGTGGAAGCTGATGATTCAGTTATTACTGGTGAGTCGATGCCTAAAAGTAAGGGCGTGGGAGAGGTTTTGTTTGATGGTTCTGTTGTTAGAAGGGGTGAGGCAAGTTGTTTTGTGGTTGGAACTGGTTTTAACACGCTTTATGGAAAGACGGCAAAGCTTGTTGAAAGTGCTAGTCCTAGGTCTCACTTGCAAGATGCCATTATGAATATTATTAAGTGGTTGGTTTTGGTTGATTCTTTTATTATAGTGTTGATGTTTATTTATGGCTTGTTTTTGGTTGGCATTCCGCTTCTTGAGCTTGTAGAGTTTTTGCTGGTTTTGCTTATTGCTTCCATTCCAGTGGCGTTGTCGACTGCTTTTACGGTTACAATGGCGTTGGGTAGTGAGAGGCTTGCCAGGAAGTCGATTCTTGTAACCAAACTTGAGTCTATCGAGGAAGTGTCAACGATGAATGTTTTGTGTGCGGATAAGACTGGAACGCTTACTGAGAATAAAATTTCGGTGAGGAAGGTGGAAGGATTGGGTTTTAGCGAGGAGGAGGTGTTGAAATTTGCGGCTGAAGCTTCCAGAAGGGATGATAATGATCCGATTGACAATGCTGTTTTGGAAAAAGCTTTGGGCGTGAGTTTAGGCAGGCAGTTGAGTTTTTCTCCTTTTGATCCTTCTAGTAAAAGAACTGAAAGTGTTTTGGAGGGTTATAAGGTTTCTAAGGGGGCTGCTCATGTTATTTTTGGCTTGTGTAAACTGACTGAAAGGGACAAGAAGAAGTTTAATGACGTGGTTATTGATTTTGCCAGTAAGGGTTTTAGGACCATAGCAGTGGCGGTTGATAATGGTTCTGGCTGGAGGGTTGCGGGTTTGATTGCTTTGTATGACCCGCCAAGAAGTGATTCGAAAGAGTTGGTTAAGGATTTAAGGAGTTTGGGTGTTGAGGTTAAGATGATTACAGGGGATAATATTGCGGTTGCAAGCGAGATTGCCGGGGAGCTTGGCATTGGAGGCAATATCGTTGATGTTACCAGTGAGAAGGAGGGGGGTTTGGATGGTCTTATTGTTAATGCCAATGGTTTTGCTGATGTTTACCCTGAAAATAAGTATACTATTGTGAAGTCTTTGCAGAAGAAGGGTTTGGTTGTCGGGATGACTGGCGATGGGGTGAATGACGCTCCTGCTTTGAAGCAGGCGGAGGTTGGTATTGCGGTGGAGAACGCCACTGACGTGGCTAAAAGCGCTGCTGACATGATTTTGACCAAGAACGGGATTGAAGTGATTATTGACGCGGTTAAGGAGAGCAGGAGGATTTTTGAGAGGATGAAAATATACACCATGATTAAAGTGATTAAGGTTTTTGAGATTGTTGGTTTCGTTGCTTTGCTTTTTTTCTTTTTTAATGTTTTTGCGATAACTCCTTTTCTTTTGATTTTACTTATGTTCACAAATGATATCATGAGTGTTTCGATTTCCACCGATAGTGTTGATTATTCTGAAGAGCCCTCCAAGTGGGGTGTTAAATCAATCATGATGACTTCAGCTGTTTTCGGAGTTTTTTTGATTGTTGAAGCGTTCGTGTTGTGGTTTTTGAATTCTGCTTTGCTTGGTTTGAGCGTGGCTGGTTTTCAGACGATTGTTTTTCTGCTGTTTGACGTGGATGACAAGCTGGTTTTGTTTAACGTTAGAACTCGCAAGGATTTTTGGAAGACAAAGCCTAGTTTTTATATTGTTCTTTCAAGCGCCGTAGGAATTATAGCGGGGGTTTTGCTTGCTTTTTACGGTTTTCTTATTCCAAGCATTCCTGTTTCTGCGATTGCTTCTGTTTTAGCAGTCTCGCTTGTTTTTTTCATTGTAATGGATTACGTGAAAAAACCGCTGTTCAAACACTTCGGCGTTTAGAAGTTTAAAGTTTTTTTTTAAAAAAGAAAAGACTTTTAAAGCTTGATGAGAAGGTTTATCTTATGAGGTTGGTTTTAAAAACAGGGTGGTTTTGGGTTGGATTTGTTTTGCTTGTTTTAGGCGTGACTCCTTATCTTGTCCGTTTTATTCCAGATGCTTTGTACCTTGCTTTTTTCGGCTTGTTTAACCTGCTGTTTGCTGTTTTGATTTTGGGTTTGATTGACTTTGGAGGGTTTTTTGGCAAGTTGAAAAGCATGAGGTTTTTTTATTATTCTTTTATCCTGCTTGCAATCAGCTCATTTTTTATGTTTTTGAAAGGATTGGGTTTTAACGTGTTTGAATTGGATGACGTGGTCATGCTTTTGGCTTATTTTGTTTTTATCTTCAGTCTTTACTTTTTGTTTGAGGATGTTTATATTAAGAAGACAATTTCAAAGATTATTGCAAGCGTTGTTTTTGTTTTGGTAGTTGTTTTCTTGTTTGCGGGTTATATTGAACAGGTTTTGTCTTCCAAAATCGAGTTGATTGCAAAGCTTTTCGCTGTCATCCCTCCCATTATTGATGTTATTCTTTTGGCTGGTCTTATTGTGGTACTGATTTTGGTTCACACTCGCTTGTTTTTTAAGGCTTATGGTTTTATTTTAGTCGCTGTTTTTTTCATGTTTTTGAGCGATTTTATGGCTATTTCAGTGAACGCTTCTGGCGTGGTTGCTTCTTTTAGTTTAACCGACGCTCTGACTTTATTTGCCTATTTTTTTGCTTTTCTTTTTGTGTTGAGGCAGGAAGTTTTGCTTGATGCTTTCAAGCCTGTTAAAGTTTAAGAAAATAAAAGTTTTTGAACGGGTTTTTAATCTTAGCATTTAACCCCAGGCTTCCATGTCGATGTTTTGCTCTTCCACTCCCATTTGTATTAGCATTTCTTTCATTGCCAAGCCCATTTTTGTGGGACCGCAAATGAAGTATTTTTTGTTTTTCACTTCTTTTATCGTGTTGTTAAGCATTTCAGGGCATATTCTTCCTTTCAGACCTTTCCAATCAGTGTTTTCATCTGTTATTGTAATGCAGGTTTTTAGGTTTTGAGTTTGGTTGTAATCGTCAAGCTCGTTTTTGAATAGAATTAGGCTTGGGTTTCTAACGCTGTAGAATAGCATGGCTTTGTTGTTCAGGTTTTTGGCTTTTATCTCTCTTATCATGGAAAGGAATGGAGCGATTCCAACTCCTCCCGCTATGAAAACTAAATCGTCTTTGTCTGGAATTTTCATTTTGCCGAACGGGCCGTTCACTTCAAGAATTTCATCGAGGTTCATTTCTGAGAGTTTTTGTGTTCTCTGTCCTACGATGTTTATGGTGAACTGGAGTTTGTCCTGCCATGATGGGGGTGAGGCGATTGAGAAGAAAGCCGGTTTTGCTTGTAAGCCCGGGATTGAGATTGAAACGAATTGTCCGGCGTTGAAGGGGAAGGGCTTGCCATCTTCTGTTTGCAGCGTTAAGATTAAGATCCCTTCCTGGATTTTTTTGTCGATGATTTTGAATTTTCTCATGCTTTTTTTTGAATGCAATACTATTTTAAATATTTATCTCTTAATTTTTGTTTCAATGGAAATTGAAATCGACCCATGGGGTTCTAATCTTATAGACCAGGATAAGATTGTGAGAGATTTTGGGTTGGAGTTGCTCAACGCTGGAGAGTTTGAGAGCGCTACTGATCAGATGAAGAGGAGCGTGTTTTTTGGCGGCAGGGGTTTGAAAATTATAGCTAATGCTATCAAGGAGAAGAAGAAATTTTATGCTTTGACTGGAGTTCAGCCTTCCAGTGAGAACCTACATTTCGGCAACAAACTTGCGGTTGACAACATTAAGTATTTTCAGGAGCGCGGGGCCGAGACTTTTTTCGTAATCGCCGACTTGGAGTCTCTTGCAACAAGAGGAGTAAGCATAGAAGAAGCTAGGAGGAGGGCTTTGAATTTTCACATTCCAGCTTACATTGCTTTGGGATTGAATCCTAAAAAAACCGTTTTTTATTTTCAGTCTGAAAACACCACCGCGCTTAAAATAGCATACGAGTGTTCTAAGAAGGTAACCGAAAACGAGTTTAAGGCAATTTACGGGGATAATGATCCCGGAAAGACTATGGCTGCTTTGTATCAAATGGGTGATATTTTTTACCCTCAGTTTGGAGAACCTGCTCCGACGATAATTCCGTGTGGGGTGGACCAAGAACCGCACATTAGATTAGCAAGGGATCTGGCCAGAAAATTTAAAGACAGGAGTTTTTTCAGTCCAAGCTCGCTTTACCAAAAACTTCTTCCAAGCTTGAGCGGTCAGAGGAAAATGTCAAAGTCAGAGCCTTCTGGGGTGATAAGCCTTCCTGATGACGATTTAAAGAAAAAAGTCATGAACGCTCTCACAGGTGGGAGGGATAACGTGGAAGAGCAGAGAAAAATGGGAGGCAATCCAGACAGGTGCATGATTTTTGAGTTGTACAAAGATCATTTTCTCGGCGATTCTGATTTAAGCAAAGTTTACTCTGACTGCAGAAGCGGAAAGCTTTTGTGCGGGGAAGACAAAACCAATGCCTTGAGGGTGATGAACGAGTTTATGGAGGATTTCAAGGAAAAGATGGAGAAGGCCAGGAGTGTTGTGGATAAGTTAAAGTTTGTCAGGAATTGAAAGGAAAATGAAGCTGGTTATAACAGGCACTCCTGGAACTGGAAAGAGCTCTATTTCAAGGAAATTATCGAAAATAACGGGTTGGCCTGTTTTTGAGTTGAACAAGATTTTAAAGCCTTATGATGATAAGGGCAGTGTTGAATTGAAAAAATTGAGGGTTGAAACTCTTAAAAAAATTAAGGGAAAAAAAGATTTTATTGTTGAAGGGCATTTGGCCTGCGAGATTGAAATTACAAGCGATGTTGTCGTTGTTTTAAGGTGCGAGCCAAAGGTTTTGGAGAGAAGGTTGAAAAAAAGAGGTTATCCTGAGATTAAAGTAAGAGAAAATGTTTTGGCTGAAGCTTTGGATTATTGCTTGATTAGGAGTTTGGAAAATTATGGCAAGGTTATTCAAATCAACACCACGAGAAGGGTTTCGGCGGGAGTTTTTTTGAAGAAGGTTGAAAATTTAAATAGTGACAGTGTTAACTGGTTTAAAACTCTTAAAAAGATAGCGCTGGAAACTTTTTGAAAGGGTTTTTGATTTTTAATAGAAACATTTAAAAGCTTTGATTTAAATCAAAAAAGCAAAATTTTTTGAAAAGGTGAGAGTTAGAAATGAAGTTTGAGTTGGCTAAGAAAAGGCCCGGAGAAGACGACGAGGAAGAAGAGGAAGAAGACGAGGATGAAGAGGGTTGGGATTATGATGATGAAGAAGAAGATTAACTTTGTTTTTGCTGTTCTTCTAGGATTTTTGAAAGTTGAAGGGTTATAACATCCGTTTCTATGACCTCACTTTGACTTGATCCAACAAGGTGAAGAATTTTCAGCACGTTGTTTTCGGCTAGTTTTCTGGCGTTTTCTATTTTGGTTTGAGGCAGGGTTATTTCAAGGTAGTCTCCAAACCCATCGACGCTGTAGATGTTTACCGTAAGATTAAGATATATAAAACTCCAGAGAGTTATGCTTCTTTCAAACACCTCGAAATAGCCCATTTTTTCAAGGTTTGGCATTATCGCATAAGAGCTTGAAACGTCCATGTTCAGCTTTTCCTCTTCCTCAAGCATGTAACCATCAAACAACAGCTTCTCCTCTCCAGTCCTGGCGTCCGTTCTCACTATGAAGTAAGCGAAAACCGACTCTCCAAACTGTTTCGAGTAGACTATGTCCTTGAACTGGCCCCCGCCGATAAACCTTGCCTTTGCCTTCAAGACTTCTATCGCCTTGTTTACGTCTTCTATCCCGACGGTTTTTCTGGCTTCTGGAACGCTCCACTTCAGCGCGTGCTGCAGCGGCTTTTTCTTTTTTTCGAAGAACATTGTTAAACAGAAAAACGCCAAACTTAAAAAAACTTCTTGTTGTCAAAAAAGGCGGTCATATTTTTTTGAATAGTTTTGCGAATTTCTCAGTTTCCGACATCATCTTAAAAGAGAAGTAGGATATCATCACAACGGAAGACGCAAACAAAAATGTTACTATTGCAAATATGATGTCAAGGGGCGTTTTATTGATTAGATAAATTATCAGGTACAGGCCGGAAGCTTCAAACAGCAAGACCGATAAGGTGGTTTTTATTTCTGACCGCGAAATCCTGTAAAGCAGGCTGTTCTTGCTCACTCTCCTAATAGACTTGAACTCCGAGCCAAAGTCGATGAAATTGAAAATTATGATTATCGCAAATAAGAAGTAAAGAGCGTAAATCTCATTTATTGAAACCATATTCTTTTATCAACTCGTCGGTTTTTGAAATAAAACTGCTTCCGGTCACGGTCAAGGAGACTATCCCGATAAATATGACAATCAAATCCAAATCAAAGATAACACCGCCAAGATTTAATAACAACAGAATAATGAAACCGCCTATAGCAAGCTTGAGTATCAGCAGAGACGCCGAGGCGTTTCTGAGCCTTTTATGCCAACCGCCTATCTCGGAAGTGAATTCCTTCGCTATTCTGTTTGATTTTATTACGTAAAGAATATTCGAAACAAGAGTAAAGAGAAAAACTATTATGAAAATTATTATGTAAAATATTACTTCCATAGTGTTTTAATAAAGAGAATCAAGTTTAATAAACGTAACGCTGAGTTTTCAATCAATAAAAGTTGACACTGCAGGAAGCTGTTCAGGCTCTCCTTTCCTTTTCCTAATGGTTAGAATGATCTGGTTTTGAAGGTCTATCGGAAGCTTTTCTTACAGGTCGGACGCTTTTACCATCTGGCCATCCGCAAGCAGTATCTTAGATTCAGGCGCTACGCACTTTCCATGGTCAACGTGCGCTACTATCCCTATGTTTCTGATGTTCTCGATGTTGCTCATCAGACCAGCAACGTGTTGCGCTACGTTTTCCTTCGTCGCCATTTTAAAAAAATCATCTCACGCTTTTAGCCATTCTTTCAACTTCGTTCCTCTTCTTTCATAAGAATCCTGAGAATTCTCGCTGGCCTTCAACAGCTCGTCAGCAAGAGCGTCGCTCATGGACGGCTTCTTGTTGAATGAGTTTATAATAGCGGCAAGAGTAATGTTTCTCAGTGAAACGTCAAGCCTTCTCAACACCGAAATGTCAACGGCGCTCTGGTACGCAACCCCTCCAAGCCTTATTCTGGTCACGTCCTCTCTTGGAGCGGAGTTTTCAACAGCATCAATCAAAACCTGCACCGGATTTTTGCCCTTCCCGCTTAAATTGTTTAGAGTATACAACATCCTTGAATTGCCCTCCGGTCAGAAATTTAGCTTTGGTTTTTAGAGTTTCTATTGTTTTATTGATGTTGTTTACTTGAACCGTTTTCCTGGCTTCAGGTATGCTCCATTTTAGCGAGTGTTGAATTTTTTCTTTTTGTAGAAGAACATTGGTTTTGTTAATATGAGTTCAAGCTTAAAAAACTTTTTACAAGAAAGAGTTTAGAAGTTGAAAACGTTTTTTACGCAAGGTTTGGAATTTTTTATTATTTATACTTTTTTATGTTTTTGAACAATTTTGAGAATTTTTCCGTTTTTGAAACAAAGATGAATGCAAAGTAGGTCATGAGCAATATTGAAGCAGCGAAAAGGGCTGTTGCCGCAGCAAAGTAAATGTTTAAAGGCATTTTTTCTACGAGCAGGTATATAAGATACAAGCTCGAAAGCTCGAATAATATCAGTGAAAGTGTGAGTTTGATTTCAAGGCTTGTCACTGCATAGAGAATGCTTTCCCTGCTTACTTTTTTAAGCGATATGAATTCTTCTCCTACGTCAATTATATTCAGCGCTATTACCACGGCGCCTATGAAATAAATTAGAACAAGTTCAATTATTGAATCCATAGTTTTTTACCAAATCGTTTGTTTTAAATATGAAACGCCTTCCGGTTATCACAAGTAGCAGGGTTCCAATAAAAAATACAAAAAGGTCTGAGTAGGCTATAATATTGTGCATTCCAGTCATGAAACCTTCAAGTTCCAATAAAAATAAAAGTATGAAAACTCCCGCGGCTATTTTTATTATCAGTATTGATAATGAAACATTTCTCATCAATTCATGCCACTCCCCAATTTCGGATTTAAACTGGTTTTTTAGATAATTCAATTTAAACGTAAAAAACAAGTTTTCGGCAAAAGTCACTAATAGGAATATTACGAATAAAAGCAAATAAATGAGAATCGCGTCCATAAAAAATAATATTTATATTGTTTATTAATAAAGGTTTGGGTAGTTTTTTAATTACATTCTTTCAAATTTTTTGGTAAAGTTTTGTATTTGTTTTATTATATTGAAAGCAAAATAGAATATCATTATTGTTAAGAGAGCGAATAGAACGGTTGTTATCGTGAATATGATGTTAAAAGCTTTGCTTGCCGCCAGCATTATCAAATACAAGCCAGATATTTCAAAAAGCATGAGTGATAGATTTATTTCAAGGTCTAATTTTATCATTTTATACCCCGGCTTTCCCTGCTCAGTTTTCTAATTGAGTTAAGTTCGGTACAAGTTTACCGTGTTGAATATAATCATTGCCGCAAATACAATATAAATTATATTTAGTTCGTTATCTAAAACCATACTCATTTGTCATCTCATTTGTTTTTGACACCGCTAGATAACCTGTTATTGAATTAGTAAAATTACTCCAACAAACAGTATTATTAAATCCAAGTCAATGATTGAACTGCTAAAATTCTTTAAATAAAACAATTCCAACAGCATGATTATCATGAACCCGCTTATTGATAGTTTGACTACCAAAAGAGAGGTTGCCACTCTTCTTTCTCTTTTTCAGGAATTCTTTTATTAAATCTGACTTGAATTTTTATGATATTTCGTTTACTTTTATTATAAAAAGAGAATTTGAGACCAGCGTGAATATAAAAATCAGCGTGAATATTATCGCGTAGAAGAAAAGCAAGTCCATGATTTAATTATTTAAAGGCTAAAGCTATTAATCCCTTTCAATCCAGGAATGTTGAAACGGTTGGCAGTTGCTCTGGCTCTCCTTTCCTTTTTCTTATGCCTAAAATCACTTGGTTTTGAAGGTCGGGCGGAAGCTTTTCATAACCAGCGTATTCAACGTACCACGCGGCTCTTCCTTGAGAAGCGCTTCTCACTTCTGATGAGAATCCGAACATTTCGCTGACTGGAACTTTGGCGTTTATTATGACAAGCTCTCCTTCCTGCTCTATTGATGTTATTTGTCCTCTCCTGCTTTGAACCTGGCCTATAACCCCGCTCATGTAATCACTTGGGCACGTTACCACTAATTTTTGCTTGGGTTCCATCAGCACTGGATTTGAATACAGCATTCCAGCATATAAAGGTCTTTTGATTGCGGGTATTATTTGAGAGGGGCCTCTATGCGCGGGGTCCACGTGGATTAGAGCGTCTTCCAATTTCACTTTAACACCTACCACGTTTTCCTTTGCCAGCGGACCTTCTTTCATTGCCTCTTCAAACCCGTCTATGAGTAATTCCATCACGTCCTGCAGTCCCTGCACTCCTTTTGTAGCGTCAACGAAGATGTTTCCCCTGAAAACATCTAGTACTTTTCTTCCTTCCGGCCTTGGCAATCCTGCTTTTATTATTCTTTCTTGAAGATCTTTTCCTTTCATTTTGTCGTCTATTTCCCCCTCTTCGAATGCTTTGACCACTCCCTCTTCAAGAGGCTCTACGCTTACTTTGAACTTGTTGTGCTTGTTAGGGCTTTTTCCTTCAAGCGTGGGTCCTTTCCCGGTTATGGTTTCATGGTATACGATGATGGGCTTGCTGGTTGTTATTTCAATTCCTTTCTCGTCTTTTATTTTTGTTTCTATTATTTCCAAGTGGAGCTCTCCCATCCCGCTTATCAGGTGCTCTCCGGTCGTCTGATTGATTTCAACCCTTAGAGTTGGGTCTTCTTTTGCGAATTTATGCAAAACTTCTATTAATCTTACTAAATCTTTAGGGTTTTTAGCTTCAATGCTCTTTGTTATGACCGGCTCGCTATGGTGTTTAATTTGCTCGAATGGCATTATTTCTTTCAGTGAAATGGTTTCTCCTGCTGTCACGTCTTTCAATCCCACCAAAGCTACGATGTTTCCTGCCGGCACTTGATCTATAACCACTCTATCCGGCCCCATATAAACTGCCACTTGCTGTACCTTTTCTTTCTTGTAGTGCGCCGATAAGTATATTTCATCTCCCTTCTTGAGGGTGCCGCTGTACAGCCTGCCAACAGCCACTTCTCCCGCGTGGGGGTCTGTTTGTATTGCCGTAACGCCGAAAGCGAGCTCTCCCTTGGAATCACAGGCTTTCATGGATTTAGCGATTTCACTTTCAGGTTCACCGTGCCATATGACTGGAATTCTGTATTTTTGCGCTTCAACCGGGTTAGGCAGGTGAGAAATTATCATTTCTATTATAACATCATCTAATGGCGCGATCTCCTGAAGCTTAGCGTGGTCCCCTTTTTGACATAAATCGTACATTTGTTTGAAGCTTATGTTTTTTTCTTTCATTATAGGGTATGATACAGCCCATTTGTTGAAGGCGCTCCCGAAAGCCACGTTTCCGTTTTCAACTTTTATCTGCCATTCTTCTTTGAACTCGTCGCTTGCGAAGTCTTTTATCAACTTGTTTACCCCTGTTATTATTTTCAGGAATTTCTGCTGCATTGCGTTTGAATCAAGCTTTAACTCTGTTATAAACCGGTCTATTTTATTTATGAATAATACGGGTCTTACTTTTTCTCTTAAAGCCTGTCTTAGAACGGTTTCTGTTTGCGGCATTATTCCTTCAACGCAGTCTATCACCAGGACAGCGCCGTCTACCGCTCTCAAAGCTCTTGTAACGTGTCCTCCGAAGTCAACGTGTCCCGGAGTGTCAATCAAGTTTATCAGATAATCCTTTCCTTTGTAGTTTAGAGGTATTGAAATGTTGGCCGCTTTAATAGTTATTCCTCTCTGCTGTTCAAGCTGCTCGAAATCCAAAACCCTCTGCTCGCCTGCAAGCGCTTTTGAAATCAAACCGGCTTTGGCCACTAAAGAGTCCGAAAGTGTTGAATTGTGGATTATCATACCCTGCGATACAAAGTTATGGTTGTCCGGGATTGTAAAGTCGAAAACTTCTTTTTCAAAGCTTTTTGTTATTCTTTTAACTTCTATGAAAGCAATGTCGTTTGAAGTGAACTTGTCAAAACTTGCAAGCGATAGTTTTTGAAGTGACAAGCGCGTTGGTTTAGCCTTCCCATTAACATATTCATAGTAATTGTTCGCGATTGAGCTCATTGAATTCGCTCCGATTGCCTGTTTTAGCGAGGAGCGTGAAAGAGGTATCAGGTCAAGAGCGTAGCTTCCAGTGGCGTTTAATGCCAGCTCGGTTGCCTTGCGCATTTTTTCAGCTACGTTAAAGCCTATTTTTTCCACGAAGTTTTTGGCGGAGTTTCCGCTTACATATAGAGTGTCGCGTTGAAGTATTGACTGGCAGCCAAACCTGAGAAGAAGAAGCTGTGTTTGCTCCAGCATCTCACTGCTGACGGATGTTAGCGAGATGGCTCCTCTTGACTTTTCAACCGTCCCGTCGCAGTCGAAATAGGCCTTGAGAAAAGAAGCAGTGCAATCATCACTTGCTTTTGTCAGAAAAGGCGAAAGCGTTATATGATGAGATTTTTTTACCGTAGGGTAGTCGAAAAGAATTTTAAGAATTTCAACAAGCGTTTTGCATCCAGAGTCGATTCTTTCAATTCCCTTTCTTTCAATGCTCGTGGTGTTTATTCCAAGCAAAGAACAAGCGCTTCTGAATTCCGCCGCAAGCTCTGGCTTTCCCACACCGAAGGTCTTTACAGACCCGTCTCCGAAAAGTAATCCTGTAAGGTAAAAAAAGCTCTTGAAGTCCTGAGGCAATTTCATTTCCTTTGAGTTTTTTGAACGCCTACCGCTTTTTCCGTAGAATATTGTTTCCACCTCATCGTACAAAATAGAGCGTGGAATAGTGAACATGTCTGCGAGTTGGACCGCGTGTTTCAGCAAAAACCTGCCTTTCTTCAAGTCTGCTTGTAATGCTTCTTTTGAAATGCCAAGCTCTTCACTCGCGCGCTTGACTCCAAACTCTTTTACCAGTTTTTTTACCTCCTCTGACGCTTGCTTGTTCAAACGTATGTAGAAGCGCCCTTCTGAAAGGGATTTAATGATTTCCGCTTTGATGTCAGCCGAAGATTTGACGTTAAGAGAGCGGGCGCCTACAACAAAATCTCCTTCGCTTAAAAACTCCGCTTCTTTTTCAATAAAATCATCGCCGTTGAAAACAAGGTACTTATGCTCCGGCGTGGTTTTGATTTTCATTCCATTGCGCAGTTCCACTTCAAGCATTTCCCCCCCGGCAAGCTTCCACGCGTACTGAACCCGCTTTTCTTCTATCCTGCCGGTGTTTTTGTTTAAAGAGTAAACCACCGCGTTTTTACTTGACACGTCAAAAACCGTTTCGCTTTTGTTTTGCCTTATTATTGGGGAGTTTATTGAAAGCTTTTCATACAGGTCGGACGCTTTTACCATCTGGCCATCCGCAAGCAGTATTTTAGATTCAGGCGCTACGCACTTTCCATGGTCAACGTGCGCTATTATACCGATGTTTCTTATGTTTTCCTGGTTGCTCATCAAACCAGCAACGTGTTGCGCTACGTTTTCTTTTGTCGCCATTTTTTAATCACTTAAGTTTTATCTAACGCTTTTAGCCATTCTCTCTATTTCATTTTTCTTTTTTACAGCGTAAGAGTCCTGCGAGTTCTCACTTGCTTTTATCAACTCGTCCGCCAGCGCGCCGCTCATCGTCAGTTTTTTGTTGAACGAATTTATTATCGCCGCGAGCGTCAAGTTTCTCAAGGAAACGTCCAGTCTTCTTAGTGCTGAAATGTCAACCGCGTTTTGGTATGCAACTCCCCCCAGTCTTATTCTCGTTACATCTTCTCTTGGAGCTGAGTTTTCGATTGCGCTTATGAGTATTTGAAGCGGGTTTTTGCCTTTTTTGCTTATCTCTTCGAATGCTTTTTCAACTATTTTCATTGCTTTTGTCTTTTTTCCCTGCAGTTTTCCATGCGTTCTTATAAGCTTCCCCCCGACCTTTTCTCCCGTGCCTCCCCTCATCAACTTGTTCACCATTCTTTCCACTATGTTGACCTTTCCCTTGCTTAGGTGTTTGTTTGCCATTCTTGCATGTGAGTGAGGAGTGATGACAGGCGTCATTGAAATGTATTGCGCCAGTGTTTTGTCTTTTACTTCTGCCTTCCATTCATATTTTCCGAAAAGTTTTGTTTCCACTTAAAATCATCTCTTTGGTTTTTCTTTTCTTTTTAATCTCAGTTCTTCAAGGTCTACCCCGTTTACTGAAACCACTTTGTATCTTACTCCTGGAATCGAACCCATCTGCCCTCTTTGCGACCCTCCAAGTCCTATTATTACAACCTCGTCATGTTCTTCTATGTAATCTATAGCCTTGTCATTTGGGCAGTGCGCCGATACTTTTTTACCATTTTTTATTAATTGTACTTTTACGCATTTTATTATTCCAGAATGAGGCTGTTTTTGCTCTTTTCCCTCTTTTTTTATCACCAGGCCAGTGGCGCTAGGAGCTCCTTCCAGAGGATCGTATTTGTTTTTAAGTCCAAGTGCTTTTCTTTTCCACCATTTTTTAAGCCATCTTTTCCTGCTTCTGCTTCTTTTTAATAGTCTTCCCGCGAACAAGCCGTTTGCCATTTCATACCACCTTAGCCAGCACTCCGAATTTTTTTTTAAGAACCGCGTTTAGAATTGAAATACTCCACCCTCCCCTTCCTATGGCCGCCCCTCTTTTTCTTTCATCCACTTTTACTATTATGGTGTTTCCAGCGTCTTTCAATTCAAGATTGTCAATTCCAAGCCATTTTTTTATCGTTTCAACGGGCGTTTCACAATCCTGAAGAAAAACAACCTTTTTTTTGAAGGTGTAATTCAGCTCGGGAGTAAATTTTTTTATATCTTCCTGTTTTACTAGAAATATTATATCATTTTCAAGTATTATAACGTCTTTGGCTTTGACTCCGGTTTTTAATTGAAGATCGCTTAGGATTTTAAAATCATCGTTGTTCCAGAATACCATTTTTTTTTAAACCTCTTTTAGAATGTCTGAGTTTCCCTCTTCCATGACTGCCAAAGCGCTTACCGGGAAGGGCTTTCCACAAGCCACTCCGAGATTCAGGCTTGAACCTTCGAAAGTTATTAATTTTATCTCGCTTAGAGTGCAGAATCTTTCAACGTCGCTTTTCATTTCCGGAGGGCAGTTTTTTGCTATAACCACCAGTTTTGCACCTCCGTTAAGACAGATTTTCTTTACGCTGTCTCTTCCAAACGCTACTTTACCGGAGTCAACCGCCATTCTCAATGATTTCGTGAAGTCCACTTTTTAATTCAACTCATTTTTTTAACTCAAACTTTAAAACTCAACTTAAAATCAAAGGTTCTCAACCCGAAGGTTACTCCCCTGTTATAAGAAGTGGTTTTATTTAAGAGTTTTAATATTTAAAATTATTTCGGTTTGAAATCTGCTTTTGACTGCTCCAACCAAACGCCATTTACTACTCCATCCTGACCCGGCCGGCTGTTCACTTTTATTTTCCCTCCTTCAACTTCAAGCACGCTTCCCTTCACTATGACGTTTTCCCTTGCGTACAGCGCGTTGCTTGGCGTTGAAATAACGTTTATTATTTTGACTTTACGCGTTTTACCCTTGCCGTCCGAAACGTTTGCGAAGGATATTTTTTTGGCTTTAACCTTCACGCCTCCTCCTCTGATTCTCAACACTTTTCTAAGCTCTTTTTCCTTGTCAAGCTTTGTTTCCGAAAAAAACCCTCCAACCGCGCTTTTTCTCTTGTCTCTGAAAGTCTTTTTCATTCCTCCAGAGCCGCTTCTCTTAGTGTTGCTTCTCCCATGATATTGTACCAAGTTTCAAATCACCGTTTTTTAATTGTTTTTTCTTTGAAAAAAATTTAAATTCTTTCGCTTTCATAAAACTGAAAAATGAAAGTTTATTTTGTCAAACTCAAGATTCCTTTAAGCGAGGCTCTTGAAAAGCTCAAGAGTTTTCACGCCATAATTGTAAAACCAGAGCTTGGCTACTCAGAAAAACTGCTAGACTATAGCTACTTTATAGCTTTTAAATGTTTCCGAAAAAAAAGCCACGCCAAAACTTTTGAGATAGAGTGGCTGAATGCCATTGCTTGCACAAAGAGCATTGAAAAGGCGGTTGGATTCACAAGACCCGGCAAAAAGGCCTGCATAGCCTCGCCGGTTAAAATCAATAAGAGCGTTTTGAATCAAATAGGGGTTTTTTATAAAGAAAAAAAAACCATTGAAAAACTCGCAAGGGTTTACGGGTTGAGAATTGACAAAAAAAAGGTTGAAAGCGCGGTTGAACAGAAGATATGCATATCAAAAATGCTTGACTAAAACATTGCTTTTAAAAAGGTTTTGCGTTCCAATTTTATTGCATGGTACGGCTTGAAGAAGTTAGAGAGAGTTTCTTAAAAAAAGGTTTCAAAAACCCAGATGTCATCATTTCAATGACCGGCTTTAATCATTATAAAATAAATGAAGTTGCTAAAAGAGGGAGTGAAAAAATTATTTACGGAATTAAAAAAGCGGTAAAAGCTGAGAATGAAGATTTGATTTTAAAAGCGGGTTTTTTTGGATACAAAAACTTCGGGCTTGCGGCGCATGTAATGAAAATGCAGGGCTTTGAAGCTGAAAAAATACTTAGGGAAACTCCCTCCGAGAATTTCAGAAGCGTTGCTTTCGCAATTGAAAGAGAAGGAGTAGATTCTGTTAAAAAAGCTTTAAGTTTAAAAGTTGCTCCTTTAAGTGTTCCCGCCGTGGCTATGGCAATAAACACCGTTGGCTTTAACAGGGTCAAAGAAAAAATAGGCAATGCTGAAAGCGGAAGGGTTAGGGAGATAGCCTTAAAATTAGCAGCTGAAAAGGAGAAAAAGCCAGCAAGCAGTGTGTTTGAGTTTTATGATGGCAGTATTCCAGTTTTTGCGGTTAAAAATCCTGAGAAGAATCTTAAAATTATTAAAAAATTCATGAAAAAAGTTGAAGACAAGTTAAAAGATGTTAGGTCGATACCGCGTGAAAAACTGGTTAATCTCGCTCAAGGCTGGAAATTGTACAACGATCAGATTGAGAGTTTTATAAAAGAAAAAGAAAATTACTCAATCAAAGATGTTGATTTTTTAAGGGAGAAACTTAGAAATTCAATCAACGCTGAAAAATTAAAATCAAAGGGAGTTAGAGTTTTTCCAGCTGTTTTTAAAGCAAAAAAGCAAGGCGATGGTTTAACGCTTGGTTTGTATCCAATACAAGAAGATTTGAATGAAATTAAAAAACAATCCAGTTTAATGCTAAAAAAACCACTTGAAAAGCATGTTGAAGGCGCTATTTGCTATGCCAGATTTAAGATTGAAGGTGAAAAAATGATAATATCAAACATTCAAAGCAACATCGCGAACAGCGGTTTGAGTTCGGGAGTCAGAAAAAAATACGAAGACTGGCAAAAAATGCTAATCTTAACTCTTGATGACTACGCTTCAAAAATGGGTTTGAGCGAAGTTTGGTTAACAACAGCAGAGCATCAGATGAGACAGTGGGTTGAATTGCACCCTAAAACCGCTTTTGAAATTTACGCTGAAACGCCTAAAAAAATGGGTTTCAAGCTGCGCGAAACCAACCCAACAATTGTTGAAGGGGTAAATTCCAACTTGTTTTGGGTTAAAAAAACAGACTCTGGCTTAAATTATTTTAAAAATATTTTAAAAGAAAGCGAGAGGTCAAAAATTGGAAGGTTGAAGGAGATTCTAGTCCAAAAAAATAAAAAATAAATTTAAGGCGTATCCCGCCAGCAACAAGCAAACAAGAGGAATCTTTAATAATATTAAGCTGGAAAAACAAGTTTCATGCAAAGCGAAATCAACATCATGACCGCAGGCCACGTTGACCACGGCAAAACAACTCTTGTTCAAGCTATAACTGGAAACAAGATAAGCACTCACTCTGAAGAGCTGAAGAGGGGAATTACCATCAAATTAGGGTATTCTGACTGCGTTTTTTATAAGGAAGGCGAAAAATATAACTCAAAGAAAGGGAAAGAGGTTATGCGGGTTTCCTTTCTTGACGCTCCAGGGCATGAAACGTTAATGGCCACGGTTATAGCGGCGAGCAGCATTGTTGACGGAGCTATTTTAGTTATAGCCGCCAATGAAAAGTGTCCTCAGCCTCAGACTGCCGAGCATTTGGCCGTTATTGAAGCTGCTGAAATCAAGCAGTTGATAATAGTTCAGAACAAGATTGATCTCGTGGATGAGAAACAGGCAAGGCAGAATTATGAAGAAATTAAAAATTTTTTGAAGAACACCTCCTATGAAAACGCTCCCATAATTCCAGTCTCCGCAAACCTCGGTCTTAACATTAACTATCTTATTCAAACCATTGTTGAAAATTTCAAGCCCGTTAAAAGAGAAGAAGGAGAAGCGGTTTTTTATGTTGCCAGAAGTTTTGATGTTAACAAACCTAAAACTAAAGTTGACTATATCAAAGGAGCCGTTTTGGGCGGGAGTATCGTTAAAGGGGTTTTGAAAACAGGGGATGAAATTGAAATTCTTCCAGGAGTTGCAATGAAAAGGAAAGACAGGGAGTACTACCAACCTTTGGAGACCAAGATTGTTGAAATAGAGGCGGGCAAAGAAAAGGTTGACGAGGCCAAGCCCGGGGGTTTGATTGGAATTTCAACTCTTTTAGACCCTTCCATTTCAAAATCAGATTCTCTTGTAGGCTGCGTTGCCGGAAGGAAGGGAAGCCTGCCAAGACCTGTTAACGAGGTTAAAATGATTTTAAAGCCTATCAAACGTAGCCTGGTTTCTTTCCCTCCTTTCACCAGTCAGGAACCCATAGTTCTTGGAATTGGAACCGCCACCACTCTTGGTTTTATTAAAAGCCAGAAGAAGAGCGAGTTTATTCTTGAATTGAAGAAGCCAGTTTGTGTCTTTCCAAACCAGAAGATTTCCATCATGAGAAGGGCTCAAAACAGATGGCACTTGTACGCTACAGCAACCTCAAAGTGACTTTAAGGTTTTTTCTATCTTTTCAGCTATCAAACTGCTGTTCTTTCCCTTGACTGTAACAAGTTTTTTAATTTTCTTGTAGAATTTTATCACTGGAAGCGTTTGTTTGTTGTAAAGTTTCATTCTTTTTTTAACTATTTCAGGATTATCATCCCTTCTTTTTGTCATTTTCGAACCGCAGTTTGGACAAACCCCCGGGTTTTTTGACACAAACCCGCAGTTTGGACAAACGTATCTTTTTGACAGTCTTTTTAAAACTTCTTTTATTGGAATATCTAAGAAGAAAACCAAGTCAACTCCACCCCACTTTTCAAGGTTTTTAGACTGCGATAGCTTCCTAGGAAACCCGTTTAAGATGAACGAATCCAGTTTCGATGTTTTTTTTCTTAAAATTTTATAGGTTATCCCGTCGGGTATCAATTCTCCATTATCGACCATTTTCTTGAATTTACCTTTCAATGAAAAACGAAACAGTTTGCTCATGGTTATCATGGGAATTCGTGTTTTTTTTGAAACAATGCTTCCAACAGTGTCCTTTCCGCTTCCAGGCGGCCCCATTAATATTATTTTAGGCATTGAAAACACTTTTTTTGTTAAAAATATTTTAAAATAATTACACGCCCGATATTTTAAGAGTTTGCCTTTTTAAAAAAAAATGAAAATAAATAAAAACTTTCGTTCTTTAAACAATTAAAGGGGCTCGTAGCTCAGCTTGGCTAGAGCGTCTGACTTTTAACTTTTTTTTAAAGGATGAAATCAGAAGGCCGTGGGTCCGAATCCCACCGAGCCCGTTTTTTATATTTTAGCGGAGTCATTAGTTTTAGACGAATTACAATTGAAGCTTTACCAAGTGCACTGGTCTAAAAAAATATCATAATATTATATTGCTTTACTGTTTTCCCAAGTCGATTTAAAGTTAGTCGAGTATAAAACATATGCTAGGTTACCGAACAAGAGGGATAAAAGCAATGGGTAGGGGATTCGGTAGATTGAAAACGCGAAGTAGATTACGGCTATTGAAATTCCAAATAATATTTGCTGGTTTTTTTTGTAGGGCGATGTTTTAGGGTCTGAAAGCATGGCAAATGCAAAGTAGTTATGCTTAGGGAGTTTCAGCAAATAGCAACTTGCTGGAGTTCACGCTTGACTGAGTTGAATTCTATTTTGAAGAGTAATTTTGGGTGATTGAGTTGTTTGACTGACTATAATTTCTGAGCGCAACTGACTGAGACTGTTGATTTGAATTATTGGTTATCACAAATCCTAAAATTGAGATTGCCAACATGGCTAATAATATTGATATTATTATTTTTGTTCCCATACGCTGTACACCCAGAGATTGCTAGTTCAACCCGTGTTTTTTAATCGAAATAACTTTTAAATTTTTCTATTTATACCGGCTTTTTTTTTAGACGAGTAAAAATCACAGAAAACATTTACAGGGCAGTCTTCGCACAACGGCTTTGTTTTGCAATAGTTTTTTCCAAGCTCTACTAATTGAGCGTGGAAATCCTTGTAAAGAACGGTGTTTTTTTCTATTTTGGATTGTATAAAATTTTGCAGTTCATCGTAGCCCATTTTCAAGCCGTAAACTCTTTTGATTATTCTTATCGTATAGGCATCTATCACAAAAACAGGCTTTTCCGCAGCGTAGAGTGTTATCGAGTCCGCGGTTTCTTTTCCAACCCCGTTTAGTTTCAAGAGTTCTTTTCTCAGCTCTTCAGGTGTTTTATCGAAAAGATTGTAGAGCGTTTTATAGTTTTCGTAGGTGTAATTCATGAAGTTTTTAAGTCTTTTCGCTTTTTGCCTGTAGAACCCGCTTGGTCTTACAAGTTTTTCCAGTTTTTTTAAATTGATTTTAGCTAGTTTTTCAACGCTTATCACATCTGATGTTTTTAGGTTTTGAATTGCCTTTTCAACGTTTTTCCACGATGTCTGCTGGGTTAGAATCGCTCCTGCTACAACCTCTTCTTTTGAGCCTGCCGGCCACCAGTTAAGAAAGCCGAACTTGGCGTTTAATAGTTTATAGAAATCAATGAGTTCAAGCATTGCGTTAAATATTGAAGAGGAAAGAATTAAAACAAATTGCGGTCAAAAGATACTCGTGAAGATTTTAATCGATTCCAGCGTTTTAATCGCAGGGCCTCAATATAGAATTAACGTTTTAAGACAGCTTGAGGATTTGATTGAAGGAAAGAAAGAATTTATCACACTTTCAACCGTGAAGAAGGAATTGGAAAAATTAAGCGAGAAAGACAGCATGAGAGGCTTAAACGCTAGGAGCGCTTTGAAAACTGTTGAAGGTTTAAAGGTTATTGAAGTGGAAGGAGGCAACGTTGACGATTCGATTGTTGAATATGCTGAAAATAGCAGGTGCGCGGTTTGCACTGATGACCGGGAGTTGAAAGGAAGGTTGAAGAAGGCCGGTGTTAAAGCTATAATTATCAAAGGGAAAAGCAAACTTGATTTTGCATAGAAAATATAGCGAAAGTGTTAAAAAACATTAGAATGATAAAACAATTCATAAGCGTTTAGGTGGATTAAGAAATGTTTGAACTTGTGACTTTCAAGGATGTAGTGAAGATATCCCCAAAGTTGTTTAATGAAAAGATTTCAAAGGCGGCTAGAACCGCTTTGAGGGAGGAGTATGAAGGGACAATCTCCAAGAATTACGGGGTTATACTTTCCATTCAAAAAGTTAAGGTTGAGTCAAAAGGCAAGATTTTTCTGGGAGACGGAGCGGTTTACTGCGACGCTGAGTTTGAAGCGTTGATTTTCAATCCAGCGGTTAATGAGATTGTGGAAGGAAGAGTGACAGAAATTTTAAACTTCGGTGCTTTTAGCAGGCTTGGGCCGGTTGACGCGCTTATTCATGTTTCGCAAATAGCTAATGATTTTCTTACTTTTGACAAAAGAACCGGAATGCTTGTGGCTAAAAATTCAAAGAAAACTTTGAGAAAAGGAGAGCTTATAAGAGCTAGAATAGCCACAATAAGCTGGAAGGACACTGTAATTAACAGCAAGATCGCATTGACAATGAGACCTCCGGGAATGGGAAATAAGAAGGATGAGTAAAAAAAAATGGAGAAAGCTTGTTTGAATTGCAGGTATATAACAACGCATGATAAGTGCCCAGCGTGCGGTTCTGACAAGCTAACCAAGCAGTGGGAGGGGTATATTATAATCATGGATTTGAACGGAGAGGTTGCCAAGTTTATAGAGGCTAAAACCACCGGAAGATACGCTTTGAAGATTAAAAAGGGTGCGGAGAATGAAAATTGAAATTATTGGAAAGAAGGAGAACAAGCTTTTGAAAAGGGTTGAAGTGAAAGCCAAAGCCGCTGACTACAAAACAACTCCAAACCAAAAAGAGGTTTTGGAAGAATTGTCAAATAAGCTCGGAGTGAAGATTGAAAATATTGTGATTAAAAGAATAGGCCAGGAATTCGGGAAAACCGAATCCATTGTGACTGCTAATGTTTACGATTCTGTGGATGATTTAAAGAAAACAGAAACGCATGTTAAAGTGATTGAAAGTGAAGGAGAAAAAAAAGAAGTTAAAGTATGAAAAGAGAAAGTTCTGCCCAAAATGCGGGTCAGGAGTTAGACTTGCCGAGCATTCTAACAGAAGGACCTGCGGCAGGTGCGGCTACACCGAAATGAAGTAGGCGTTTTAAAGCACGGTGAAACCGAACTTTTAATTGCATAACTTAGCTTGTATAATAGTTGAAAGGTGGTTTGATGAACGCGCTTCTTTTTCTTTTATTTATTATAATAGGCTATGCTCTTTTACTAAAGGTTAAGCTCAGGAAGCCCACTGTTAAACAATTTTTGATTAGCCTTGCAGCTGCTGGAGTGGTTTTATTTGTTTCAAGCGTTTTTTCTTTCTCCAATCTTGATTTTTCCGGAAGGTTAATTCCTTTTTTTCTTGTATTGGTTATAAGCGAGGAGGTTATTTTCAGGGGCGTACTTGATGATTTGATTGGCTTATGGCAGGTTCCCTTGTACGCCTTGCTCATGCCTTTCGTTTACTCCACGCCTTATGCCTTGACTTTCGTTGCCTTGCTTGTTGAAGGTGGAATGGCCACTATTATTAAAAGGCGGGTTAATTTCACTTCAGCGCTTTTCTATAGGGTTGCTCTTTTTTTCTTTTTCGTGGTTGTTCAATTTTCTAATTTTTTCGTTCAGGAAAGTTTTATTCTCGTTTTGGCTTTGCTTCTCGGATGGCAGGGCGGCAAAACCCTTCAGAATTTAAGTTTTAAGGGTTTCAAAAAAAAACATTTGATCGAAGGGGCTTTTGTTTTTCTGATCTTGTTTTCTCTTCTCATTGCAATGGCTTTTATTCTTTATAACTTTAATTTGCTTGACACTCAAAATGTGGCTAATATAATTGAAAAACAGAGCGGCTTTGATCTTTTAATAGCAGTCACCTTGGGACCGGTGGCCGAGGAGTTGTTTTTCAGGGGTTTTCTTCAAAAGAGAATAGGGGTTTTCCTTACGAGTGTTGTTTTTGCTTTGCTTCACACCGGATACGGTTCAATTGCCGAAGTGCTTGGGGCTTTTATTGCAAGCATGGTTTTCGGCTGGTGGGTTAAGAAGCATGATGATGTGGCGCCTACTATTATAGCGCATGCTTTTTATAACATGCTGTCAATTCTTTCAATTATTTAGTGATTTAATATGATTTGCATTGGAGTGGAGAGCACTGCTCACACGCTAGGGTTAGGGGTGGTTGAAAGCAAAAAAAGAAAAATCAGGGTTTTGTTGAACAAGGCTTGGAAATACCCTTCGATTGCAGAGGGTTACATTCCCTTCAAACTTGCCGAGCATCACTCTGAAAACGCGGCGTTGCTGGCTGAAGAACTGAAAAAAACAGGTGTTAAACCGGACATTATTTCCTATTCTCAGGGGCCAGGCATTGGACATTCATTACACATAGGGTTTGTGATTGCAAGGACGCTCTCTTATTATTATGACATTCCTCTTGTGCCGGTTAATCATGCCGTGGCTCACATTGAAATTGGAAAGTCCGAGTGTAAAACCAAGAATCCATTGATTGTTTACGTTTCCGGTGGCAACACTCAGATTATAGTTCAAAAAGAAAGTTACGAGGTGGTTGGAGAAACCATGGACATGGGTTTGGGAAACATGCTTGACCAGCTTGGCAGGAAGCTTGGTCTAAACCCCCCCGACGCCGTCGGAGTTTTAAACGAAGCTGAAAAAAGCAAAAAATTCACTCCTCTTCCCTACACTGTCAAGGGAATGAACTTCAGCTTTACCGGCCTGCTCACGGCCGCCTTGAAATCAAAGGAAGGGAAAAAAATCTGCTTTTCAGCGCAGGAAACCGCCTTCAGCATGCTCGTGGAGGCTTGCGAAAGGGCTCTTTGTCATTATCATTCAAGTGAAGTACTTTTGGTTGGGGGCAACGCCAGAAACAAGAGGCTTAAAAAAATGCTTGAAATAATGAGCTCTTCGCATAAGGCGAGGTTTTGCGCTCCCTCTGATGAATACTGCGGCGACAACGCTGCGATGATAGCATTGACGGGCATAATAGCTTGGAATGAAAAAAAGATAAAAAATATAAAACCAAGGCAGAGAATGAGAGTTGACGAGGGTTTTATGAAAAACAATGCATACACTCTATCAAAATGACAACCACGCGGCGGTTAATTCAGGAGAAATCATGAAAACATTTAAATACCTTTATAACTTTATTTTAACATAATATTATGCTAGCATAATAGGTGACACTAGTGTTTTCAGATTTAAAGGAAAGAATCCACGAAATGAAGAAAGCAGTCGTGCTGAGGGATCTGCTGGAACTGTTTATAATGAATGAGTGCAGGAATTGGAGCACCCCAAAAAAAATTTTTGAAAAGATAAGAAAGGAAACAAACGACAACTGGACTCCGAACCTTGCCGCTTTTTATTCCACGTTCAGGAAATTCGAGAGAAAAGGAATTACTACCGCGAGGCTGTCAACGTTTGACGACAAGAAAACAATAGAGTACAAACTAACCAAAAAGGGAATTTCCGAGTTGGAAAAAAGAAAGAGGGAATTGAAAGAAAGAGTCAAGAAAAACGCGTTTGTAATGATGAGGCTGGTCAGTTCTATTTTATGCGACGGTTCTGATAAAAGAAAGAAACTGATGAAGGTTATGAAAGAAGCTTTGGGCGAAGCGTATGAGTGGAGAGAAGATTGAAATAAAAGTCGAAAAACTCGAGAAGAAGTTCGGAACCTTCACGGCGGTAAACAAAATCAGCTTTGAAGTTTACAAGGGAGAGATTTTCGGACTGCTCGGGCCAAACGGAGCTGGAAAAACAACGACAATGAACATGCTAACCACCATTCTAAAGCCCACTTCTGGAAGAGCTAGCGTGCACGGATTTGACATTGAAAAGCAAAGCACCAGGGTCAGGGAGAATATAGGAGTGGTGCCGCAAGAATACAGTTTATACGATGATCTTACCCTAAAACAAAACCTGGATCTTTTCGGAGATCTCTACAAGATTAATGCTGACGAATTGAAAAAAAAGTCGAAATATCTTATCGAAAGAATGGAACTGCAGAATTTTCAGGAAACTCTTGTCGAGGATCTCTCGGGAGGCATGAAGCAAAGACTCTCGATAGCCACCAGCCTTCTTCAAGACCCGACGGTAATGTTCATGGACGAGCCCACGACGGGAATAGACCCTCAAAACAGAATTAAGATAAGAGGCTTGACAAAAGAGCTTGCGAGGGAGGGAAAAACCATAATATACACCACGCACGACATGGACGAGGCCGAAAAGCTTTGCAACAGAATTGCCATCGTAGATCACGGAAACATAATGGCGTTGGACACGCCTGAAAATCTCAAGAAAGACATCAAGGGAAAATCGTTCACTATAACGCTTCAGACAGAAGACACGAGCGTGGACGCCGAGCTGAAAAAACTCAAGTTTGTTGATTATGTGATAAGAAGCGACAGCGAAGTAGAAGTCTCGTTCATAGGCAACAGCGAGAAAGACATAAATGACAAGATAAAGAAAGCTAAAATCATTAAAATAGAAAAAAGAGACCCTAACCTTGAAGACGTTTTCATCAAACTTACCGGAAGGGCGTTGAGGGATTGAAAAATGAGCGCGCTGACATCACTTACAAAAAAGAACTTCCTTTCTCTTATTCACGACAAGCCGCGTATAGTAGCCATGTTCATGTTCCCACTGCTCATGATGGTGCTTTTCGGTTACAGCAATAATGGGGTTTCCACCCCCCACTTCAGCACAGCAGTCGCCGGAAGTTCCAACGACACTCTTGTGTTCACGCAAATGCTTCAAAAATCCGGTTTCTTCGACGTCCAGTACAGAGTGGGAGGCTACAGCGATATAAAGAGTCTTCTTGACAGCGGCAAAATAACGGATGGTTTCCTTCTACAGCCGGGAAATAAAATCTATTTTTACGTGGACGAGTCAGACGTTTTCGCGGCACAGCAGGCAACGCAGGCTGCAAACGCCTTGATAGCCGCGGAAAATGCAAACATTGCCAAGGAACAACAGCAGGCGACGGTACAACAGATTCAGAAAGCGTTGCTTGACGTGACTTCCGCGCAGAGCATGATTTCATACAAGCCTCAGAGTTCAACCCAAAGCTTCACCACTGAAAATGTGAAGACCATAAACTTTCAACCCCCTTCTTCAAGCGCGGTTCAGCAGTACGCGGTTCAATCCAACAACCTTGCCACGATGCTCACGGGAGTCAACCCGAGTTTTAGCAAGTACGCTTTCGAAACAAGCCAGCTTTTATACGGATTGTATTACTCCAGTTATCCTGTTAACGTGAAAGTGCCTTTCGTAAACACCACCACTAAGACTGTTGTAACAACCGTTTTGAACAGCCAGCCTGCGATACTTCAACTGGAAAACGCGAAGCAAGAGTTGCAATTGCAGAACTCAACTCCAGTCAAACTCGTGCAAGAACCGGTTTACGGAAGCAACCTAAGCTACATAGATTTTCTGATTCCAGGAATACTCGCCTTCATCAGTATAATGGGAGTCACAATGAACCTTGGAAGGGCGATA